>CBINJX010000159.1:0-8296 GCA_966251085.1 uncultured Verrucomicrobiales bacterium | reverse complement strand
TCGGGCACACCCAGCCAGACTAATCCCATTGTTGGCGACCCGCTGTTGGTGAACGCCGGCCTGTGGCATGACTTGGGCAAATACGCCTCCGAATTTCAGGAATACCTGAAGAACGCAGGTGGTGCTGGTGGTGGTGATAGCCATCAGGCAGAAATTCAGGCCCGGGTGGATCACTCCACGGCTGGGGCTCAGCACGCGAGTGAGGCAATTCCAGGATGGGGGCATCTGCTCGCTTATATGATCGCCGGTCACCATAGCGGCTTACCGGATTGGGATACGGGTCAGCCGGGATGCTTGAAAGCACGGCTGAAAAAGCATGTTTTCGAGCCCAGGAATGTACCGAAGAAAGTCGCATCCGGTGTGGAGATCCCACCCATGCGCGTGCTCCCCGCGAACGGGTTCAGTTGTGCGTTCTTCACTCGAGTGCTCTTCTCGTGCCTTGTTGATGCCGACTTCCTTGCGACCGAGGAGTTCATGGATGAGCAGCGCGCAAAGGAGCGGCGTGATGTGTGGCCCAGCTTCAGTCAGCTGGATCAACACCTATTGAACTGGTACCAAGAGCGGTTTCCCGCGGCACCCCGGAACGAAGTGGAGCGGCAGCGGCGAACAGTCAGGGAGGCTTGTCTCAGTTCTGCCGATAAGCCACCCGGTTTATACACACTCACTGTTCCCACCGGTGGAGGAAAGACGCTTTCCTCCCTGGCGTTCGCGGTACGGCATGCTGCCAAGCACAATCTCCGGCGCGTGATCTACGCGATTCCGTTTACCAGCATCATCGAGCAGAATGCTGCCGTTTTCCGCGAGATCTTCGATGGACTGGACCCGGAGATCGTCCTCGAGCACCACTCAACGTTCGATAGTGACAAGGAGACTGTCTCCTCACGGTTGGCCACGGAGAATTGGGATGCTCCGGTGGTAGTCACGACAAACGTCCAGTTCTTTGAATCGCTTTTTGCGAACCGCACGTCCCGCTGCCGAAAACTTCATCGGATCGCACGCTCGGTGATCGTTCTCGACGAGGTTCAGACGCTTCCGGTGACCTTGCTTGCACCATGTCTGCAGGCATTGCGCGAGTTGGTGGAGCGGTACGGTTGCACGATTGTTTTGTGTACGGCGACTCAACCCGCGTTGGTGCGCAGAGAAAAAGAATTCGAGATCGGGCTGGAGAAGCCTACCCACATCATTCCGGATTCGGCTTCTCTTTATGCCGCGCTGAAACGTGTTGAGGTGCGGGACGCCGGTCAGTTGGGGATTCCATCGCTGGCCGAGCGGCTCGCAGGTGAGTCCCGGGTGCTGTGCATCGTCAGCACCAAGCGTCATGCGTTGGACATCTACGAGCAGCTTCGCGGATGTTCCGGGGGGGAAGACGTATTCCATCTCAGTGCAGCGATGTGTCCTGAGCACCGCTCTCAAGTGCTAGGAACCATCCGGAAGCGTCTGGAGGAAGAGAAGCCCTGCCGGGTTGTATCGACGCAGTTAATCGAGGCCGGAGTCGATGTCGATTTTCCCGTTGTGTACCGCTGCCTGGCGGGTCTTGATTCCATCGCGCAAGCGGCCGGTCGTTGTAATCGAAACGGCAAGCTGGAGCGGGGGATAACCTGGATCTTCAGACCAGATCCTGCGGAACATCAGATCCCACGAGGACACCTTCGCAGGACAGCACAAACGGCCGCAGAGGTACTTCCCCTGCACTCCGATCCATTGTCACTGGATGCAATCGAGCACTACTTTCGCCTGCATTACTGGGCGCATGAGCAGATGTGGGATAAACAGGGGATTCTGAACCTCTTCCACGTCGGGCAGGACCGGACAGCACCATTCGTTTTCAACTTTGCGGAAGCGGCCTCCAAATTCCGGTTCATTGATGGTGACGATCAGCCCGTGATTGTCCCGTACGATGAAAGCGCTTGTCGGTTGATTGCTGATCTCAGGCACGCTGAGCGTACGGGACGGCCATTTACGGTAAGAACTGTGCGAAAACTCCAGCGCTACACTGTGACCGTGCCAAAGCGACGCTGGCAGGCGAGTCGTCATTGTCTTGAACTTCTGTTCGATCGTTTTCCGGTCCTGATCAGCCCTGAACTCCATTATTCATCTGAAACCGGCCTTCGCCTACCGGACGGCGAACCGGATGATCCGGAGAGTCTCATCGTGGAATAGCTCCGTTGGTTTCTCTCGCTTGGTTCCCCCCATATGTGTACAATAGAAGGGTCAATATGCAGACAGTCGCCGAAACGGAGTTTGCTTCTCACGCGCTGGACTACCTCAAGGAAGTCGAGCAGGAGGGCGGTTTGTGCATTGCGAGTGGGGCGCGTACGGTCGCAATCATTTTGCCGGTTTCGGCGTCGTCTGAGCCTCGACCTTTCGGACTCTACCGAGGTCAGGTTTCTGTCCATGCGGACTTCAATGCGCCGCTGCCGGACGATCTTCTTAAAGCTTTCGAAGGCGACAATTCGAACTGATGCACGGACGGAATGGTTCCACCCGTGCCCAGCGTTGGAGGGAGCTCTCAATAGCTGTCCTGTTCCAATCCGCGCAACCTTGTTGCAACGGGAAGGTGTTACCCGCGGGCTTTCATGCCGACCCGTAGCTCAGGACAGCTATAGGAGGACATCGTGAAGTTGCTGCTCGATACTTGCGAGGTGCTGAGGTTTTTCGAAGGAAGTCCAGAGTTGGACCCCCGGTACCAGAAGGCGTTTGCTGACCCAGCCAATGTGCTCTTCATGAGCACGGCTTCCGATTGGGAGATTTCGATTAAGTATGGTTTGGGTAAGCTGTCGCTTGCCACTGCTCCGGCTGTTTTCCTGCCCGAAGCTCGTGCCCGGTTGCGAATTGTGTCTCTGCCGGTTTTGGACACTCCTGCTCTTAAAGTCTGCGATCTGCCGCCGTTTCACAAAGACCCCTTTGATCGCCTCTTGGTCTCTCAGGCGATCTGTCACCAGTTGGTACTCGCCAGTTCCGATCCTTTGATCCGCCAATATCCCGTTTCCCTCCTCTAATCAACGCCACCCCCTCCAATGTCTTACGGAATCCGACTACTCGTCTGGGGCGATTACGCCTGCTGGACACGTCCTGAAATGAAAGCCGAGCGCGTCTCTTACGATGTGATGACCCCCTCCGGTGCTCGTGGTCTGGTCGAGGCTATCTATTGGAAACCGGAGATCCGCTGGATCATCTCGCGAATTCATGTGCTGTCGCCGATTCGGTTCACAAACATCCGCCGCAACGAAGTGGCCGTTCAGCAACCTTCTGGGCACAAAGTGCCGATGAATAAGGTGCGGAGTGCGATGAATGGAGGGAAAGAGTCAGTACACATCCACATCGAGGACAACCGACAGCAGCGAGCTGCGCTGGTCCTGAAGGATGTGCGCTACGCCATCGAGGCGCGGTTTGAAATCAAGGACAGGTCGGAGCCAGGTAAACACTTGGACCAGTTCAATCGCCGCGCCCGCGCTGGGCAGTGTTTCCAGCGCCCTTACTTCGGGTGCCGCGAATTCGCGGCTCATTTCAGTGGAATCGAAGGGGAAATTCCGAAAGCTCCGGCGGAACTGGCAGGCGAGCGGGACCTCGGGTTCATGCTCCACGACATCGACTTTGCAGATAACATGACTCCACGGTTCTTCCGGGCGCAGATGATCGACGGTGTGATCGATGTCGAGAAGTGCATGATGCAGACTCAAGCCGCCTTCCAGTCATGATTTTACAGAGTCTTCATGCGCTCTACGGCCGCCTGGCCGGCGACTCGGAATATGCGGTTGCCGCACCAGGGTTCAGCCTTCAGAAGATTGCATTTGCGGTGGTGATTACACCAGACGGTCGTCTCGTTCAGTTCGAGGATGTGCGGGAGAAAGATGGGCCTCGTATGATGGCGGTACAGCGCCTTGTTCCCGGGCAGGCGAAGCCACCAGGCGTTGGACTCAATCCCGGGTTTCTTTGGGATAATACCGGCTACCTGCTCGGATATAAGCCAGACGACCCGAAGCCGGAACGAAGTGTGGAGGCGTTTCTGGCTCTGCGGGAGCAGCACCTTTCTGTTGAAAAGGAAATCGCAGACGAAGGGTTCTCCGCCGTCTGTCGTTTCTTGGAAGCATGGTCTCCGGCACACGCGGTAGAGTACCCGCAGCTTGCAGAGTTCAGTACCGGCTTCGGTGTATTCCGCATGCTGGGGGTGTCTGGTTACGTGCACGAGCGGGACGCTGTGCGTGACTGGTGGCTGCGAACCCAAACCGCAGAAGATGCGGCTGATGAGAGCAATGGGGAGTGTCTGATTACAGGAGAGTTCAGTAGGATTGAGGTGGTGCACGAACCTGCTATCAAGGGCGTAAATGGCGCACAGGCTGGAGGTGCCAAGATTGTCTCATTTAACTGTGACGCGTTCACATCCTACGGCAAGGTTCAGAGCGGAAATGCTCCGGTGTCTGAGGCCGCTGCTTTCCGGTATTGTACAGCGCTGAATGCATTACTAAGCGGCCCACGGAGTGATCGCCACCGGCTGACGCTTGGTGATGCAACTGCGGTTTTCTGGACGGGGGAGAAGACGGTAGTTGAAGCCTGGTTTGCGTCGATGTTCTCGGGCGATCTCCCTGCGGACTCGCAGGATCCTGCGACAGTACAGGCTGTTCGTTCAATGTTTGAGGCGCTCCGTAGAGGAAGCGGTGCACTGGAGTCGCTTGGGGATAACCCGGAAACACCGTTCTTTCTCCTCGGGCTTTCACCAAATGCCGCCCGGCTATCTATCCGGTTCTGGCATGTCAGTACGCTTCGAGACCTCTTCGATAGGCTGAAGGCTCACTATGATGCCCTGCGTATTGTTCGTCAGTTCGACGAGTCCAATAGCAAACATCCCGATCACGAGTTTCCGCCCGTCTGGCTTCTCCTGCGGCAGACAGGCCGCGAATCCAAAGATATTCCGCCACTGCTTGGGGGTGCTCTGATGCGCGCCATCCTGAGCGGAGGACCTTATCCGCAGGCGCTCGCGATGGCAGTGATTAACCGCATCCGCGCGGACCACGAAATCACGCACCCCCGTGCCGCCATTCTCAAAGCTTGGCTCACTCGTCTTCCCAATAATCCCCGAACAATGCCCATGAGTTTAGACGTTGAAAAAACTGATCCCGCATATCGACTCGGCCGCCTCTTCGCGGTTTATGAAAAGGTGCAGGAGGAGGCCTACCGTGCAGACACTGACGGCAATTTAGAGAAGACCATCCGAGATACCTTCTTCTCGTCTGCCTGTGCCACCCCACTTGTGGTGTTTTCACGCCTGGAGAAGCTTTCAGTACATCATCGTCGGAAGGTGCAGTTCGGCCGTCGGAGCTATTTTAATCAACTTGTCGCTGATATTCTCGATGGTCAGCCTCGCCCAAAATCCAGCCACAGCCTTCCAGAACAGGCCGAATTTATCCTGGGCTACTACCATCAGCGAAAAGATCTCTTCACCAAGCGTGAGCCCAAGGTTCTTGAGCAGGCCGCCTGATCTTTCTCTAGCTATAACCCAACAACAATATCCACCCATGAACCAACGCCACGATTTCGTTTTCTTTTTCGACGTTCGCGACGGGAATCCCAATGGAGATCCAGACGCGGGAAATCTTCCTCGCGTGGATGCTGAGACAGGCCATGGCCTGATTACGGATGTCTGCCTTAAGCGCAAAATCCGCAACTACGTTCAGCTCGCACGTCCCGAGGCGCAACAGACTGACGTAAACGGAGACGGAGAACTCGGCTACGATATCTATGTTCGGGAGAAGGCGATCCTGAATCAGCAGCACGAACGTGCTTACAAGGCCGAGAAGTTGGAAGGGGCAGGGGAGAAGGGGAAGCGGAAAGGCACTGAAGACCAAGTGCCGAAAGCTCGCGCTTGGATGTGCCGGAATTTCTTCGACGTCCGGACCTTTGGTGCAGTGATGTCCACCGGGACGAACTGTGGCCAGGTTCGCGGTCCGGTTCAGTTCACGTTCGGCCGCAGTATCGACCCAATCGTGTCGTTGGAGCACGCGGTTACACGTGTTGCAGTCACCACGGATAAAGAGGCCGAGGCCCAGAAAGGAGACAATCGGACGATGGGCCGCAAGTTCACAGTTCCTTACGGTTTATACCGCGTGCACGGCTTTGTGAGTGCACCGCTGGCTGCCGACACGAAGTTCTCCGAAGCGGACCTTGATCTTCTCTGGAAGGCGCTGGAGCAGATGTTCGAATTCGATCGCTCGGCCTCGCGCGGGGAGATGTCTCCTCGGGGTCTGCTTGTCTTCCAGCACAAGGATCGGCTCGGCAACGCGCCAGCACATGTGTTGTTTGATCGCGTCAAGACCAGTCGTCGTGACGAATCAAAGCCAGCACGGGCATTCAGTGATTACGAATTGCGCTTCGATGAGCAGCCAATCGACCAGGTGGTACAAGCCGGCTCCTCGAAAGACCTCGGCAACGGCGTAACCCTCATCCGCCGGATCTGACCGGCTCCGGATCAGCTGATTTCCCCCATGGCCTTCACTGAAGATCAGCTCCTGCCACTTTCAGCACTTCAGCATTTGCTGTTCTGCGAACGGCAGTGTGCGCTAATCCATGTGGAGCAGGTGTGGGCGGAGAATCGGTTCACTGCGGAGGGCGCGGTCTTGCACGAGCGCGCCCATGAAGGGGCGGATGAATCGCGGCCCGGGGTTCGTATCACTCGCGGGCTTCCGGTGCGATCGTTGCAGCTCGGTTTGAGTGGGGAGTGCGATGTAGTTGAGTTTCACGGCTCCGGCGTGGTGCTGCCAGTCGAATACAAACGAGGGAAACCGAAGGCGCATCGGGCGGATGAGGTGCAACTTTGCGCCCAGGCGCTTTGCCTGGAGGAGATGCTCAAGGTTACGGTGGAGCGTGGTGCGTTGTACTACGGAGAACGAAAAAGGCGGACGGAAGTGATGTTCGATGAGGAACTCCGCAGTTTAACCCGAAACACCGCGGAGCGTCTGCACGAGATGTTCCGTTCACGCAGGACCCCTGCGGCGGTCCGGGAGAAAAAATGTGAAAGCTGTTCGCTCGTCGACCTGTGCATGCCGGATCTCTTCCGTCTGCGGCGTGGCGCGGCAGCGTGGTTCAGGAGTCAGTTGCAGGACACGGAAAGCGAATCGTCATGAAGAAACATCTCAATACCCTCTTTGTCACTCTGGAGGGGGCGTGGCTCAGCAAGGATGGTCAGGCTGTAGACATCCGCCATGAGGGGAAGAGCAAGATGCGGGTTCCGTTGCTCAATTTGGATGGCATCGTTTGTTTGGGTTGGGACATCAATGCTTCCGCTCAGCTGATGGCGGCATGCGCGGAGGCGGGCGTGACGCTTTCCTTTTGTTCGCCCCACGGGAAATTCATGGCGGCAGCCACCGGTTTTGCGCCTGGCAATGTCCTGCTGCGCCGTGAGCAGTATCGTCGCGCGGATGATGCCGTGTGCGCGGTGGCGATTGCACGGAACATGGTGGCGGCCAAAATTGCGAACAGCCGGGCTTCGCTGCTCAGGGCCATGCGTGATCGCCCTGAGCATTCCGCTGTGGCGGATATCCGGAAGGCTGCGGATTGGCTTGGTAACCGCTTGGAAACTTCGCTCCGGGAGGGATCTCTCGATGGGTTGCGAGGAATCGAGGGAGACGCGGCAGCGAGCTACTTCGAGGTTTTTTCGGCCTTGGTAACAGCAGACGATCCGGGGCTGAAGATGAACGGACGCTCCCGGCGTCCACCTCTCGATCCAATCAATGCGCTGCTATCCTTTCTCTATGCGCTTCTCGGACACGATTGCCGCTCCGCGCTGACTGCCTCCGGTCTGGATTCCGCAGTCGGCTTCCTTCATCGCGATCGGCCTGGACGTCCCTCACTCGCACTCGATCTGATGGAGGAGTTCCGCCCGGTGCTTGCGGATCGGCTCGCATTGACTCTCCTCAATCGGCGGCAACTCGATGCGTCCGATTTTGAGACCCGGGAAAATGGCGCGGTGTTCTTGCGTGAGGCATCCAGAAAGAAGGTGCTCGTCGCCTGGCAGGAGCGGAAACGGGAGGAACTGACCCATCCTTTCCTTCAGGAAAAGGTGACGTGGGGGCTGCTGCCGCATCTCCAGGCACGCCTGCTGGCGAGACACCTGAGAGGGGATCTCGACGCATATCCAGCGTTTCTGTGGAAGTAGGCTGACAGGCGCTGTGTCGTTTTATGCAAGTGCTCATTACCTACGATGTCGCGACCGTGAGCGAAGGTGGAAAACGAAGGCTGCGAAGAGTCGCTAAGGGAGCGCGAAAGAATAATTTGATCAATTCTTTTGTCCAAAGGCGTCGGC
>CBINJX010000158.1:0-8308 GCA_966251085.1 uncultured Verrucomicrobiales bacterium | reverse complement strand
GGCTGGCGATCAGGCCCCAGACCAGATCCGGCTTTTCCGCGAAGAGCAGGGGGCGATGGTGAAAACCGTGCCGCTGAAATATCCTGAAACCTACGAGACGCCGCAGGAGTATTTCGTGCGCTGTATCGTCGAAGATCTGGAGCCCGATCCCGGTGCGGATTCGGGTGTGGAGATGATGCGCCTGATTGATGCCATCTACGAGAGCGCCCGGATTGGCCGCGAGGTGGAGGTGCGCCACATTGATCTATCCAGCCCGATGCCGGCAGGGCCCGCGGTTGCGGCGGAATGAGAATGACAGAATTCGAATGACGAATGTCGAAGGAAGTCCGAGGTCCGAATGATCGAAAGGCGCCATTTTTGGAACTCGGATATCGCACTTCGGATTTCATTCGACATTCGTCATTCGAACTTCGTCATTTCCCAAAATGCGCACCTACCTCGACCTGCTCCGCCACGTTCTCGATAACGGTCATTTCAAATCCGACCGCACCGGGACTGGCACCTACTCCGTATTCGGTGCGCAGGTACGCTTCGATCTCGCAGAGGGCTTCCCTCTGCTCACGACGAAGAAGCTCCACACGAAGTCGATCATTCATGAGCTGCTCTGGTTTCTCCGCGGCGACACCAATGTCCGCTCACTCCAGGAGAACGGCGTAACGATCTGGGACGAATGGGCTCGTGAAGACGGTGACCTCGGCCGTGTCTATGGTGCGCAGTGGCGCGATTGGCGCACCTCTGATGGACGCTCCATCGACCAGATCAGCGACGTCATTTCCCAGATCAAAAAGAACCCCGACAGCCGTCGGCTCATTGTCACTGCATGGAATCCGGGGGAAATTCCCGATATGGCGCTGCCTCCCTGCCACGCGTTGTTTCAGTTCTACGTGGTGGACGGAAAGCTCAGCTGCCAACTCTATCAACGGAGCGCCGATCTTTTCCTCGGAGTGCCCTTCAACATCGCAAGCTATGCACTGCTCACGATGATGGTCGCGCAGGTCAGCGATCTCCAGCCCGCGGAGTTCATCCACACCTTCGGTGACCTGCACCTTTACTCAAACCACATTGAACAGGCCCGCGAGCAACTCTCCCGTGAACCGCGTCCCCTCCCGCAGATGCGGATCAATCCCAAGGTGAAGGACATCTTCGGGTTCCGGTACGAGGATTTCGCGCTGGAGGGATACGATCCTCATCCGGCGATCAAGGCTCCCATCGCGGTGTAAAGGGGCGGGACGGAAGGAACACAGCGCAAAAAGAGGCGCTGACCCCACACTCAAGTTGACACGCAGATACGGCTTGTAAGTTGAGACATGATCTCAATAGTGCGTCCAGTGCTTCCAAAGAAGCCCTGAGAGCACGCTTTAGCGCAACCTTCATCAAACCCTACGCCTCACGATGCACTTTCTGCTGGAGTCCAAGTTTGAACTCAAAGGTGTATTTGAAGGCTTGGAGAAGAATGCAGAAGGGAAGCGCCGCCTGCGCTTGCGTGTGGAAGGAAAGGTGCTGGAACTGAAGCTCCCCAAGGAGCTCCGGAAGCAGTATGTGGATCGCCTGCGGCCGGGGGCTGAGATCCTCGTCGGGGGGCTGGAGCAGCGCCGGATGTTCAAGGAGGCGAAGCGCGTAATCTCGCGCATTTGGATTCTCTCCATGCCATCCGCACAGCCGGCGGCCTGTGTGAAGTGCCCGATCCGGGTCTGCTCTAAGAAGAACTGCTGGAAAAGTGGTGGCAAGCAGCTGTGGAACTATCTGGAGAACCGGATCGAGGAAGAGGGGCTGGGCGACATAGTGGAGCTTCGTGCCGTGGGGTGCCTGAAAAACTGCGAAAATCCGCCGAATATTGCCTACAATCGCAAGGTCCATGGATGCTGCTCTCGCCAGTATGCCGACCGGATCTTGGAAGAGATTGCTTCGAAGCATCGGAAAGCGAACCCGGTGGCGGAATCAAAGGAGTTCCACCAGGAGTGACGAGTTCCTTGCGTCACGGATACTAACCTCACAATCTGCGCGGCAGGAAAACCTGAAAGCCGCCGATCCGTTATTTCGCGGCTTCCAACTCCTAACTCTCAACTCTCAACTGCTTCTTGAAAGCTATCGCCGCCATGTCGCTGAACCGTGTGATCGGTCGCGACAACAAGATTCCGTGGCATCTGCCCGAGGACTTCCGCTGGTTTAAACAATGCACCACCGGTCAGGTGATCCTGATGGGCCGCAAAACGTTCGAATCTCTGGGGAAACCGCTGCCGAACCGGACCAATGTCGTGGTCTCGCGAAGTGCGGAGATTCCGAATGTGGAAGTCGTGCGCGATCTGGAGAGCTTCGACCCGAGCGTCTACGGGGAGCGACAAGTGTGGGTGATCGGCGGCTCGGAAATTTACGCTCAGTTGCTTCCGAAATGCTCCGACCTGTACCTCACGGTCGTGCAGCGTGAGGTGGAAGGGGATGCATTCTTTCCGGAGTTCGAGTCGATGTTCGAGTTCGTGAAGGTCGAACTGCAGACTCCCGACTTTGAAGTGCGCCACTATCGTCGTATTCAGGACCGGTGAACGGTATGCAAACGACGGTTTCGACAGCGGCCGCAACCCGGCCCGTGCTCCTGATCCACGGACTCAAAGATACCGCACGGAAGATGGAGCGCCTGGCGCGCCATCTACGCACCCAAGGCCGCGACGCTCACTCACTGAGCCTCGTTCCCAGCTGGGGGCAAGTGCCGCTGGACGAACTCGCAAAGCAGGTCGCGGCATACGTGGATCGCACCTTCGGCCCGGAGCAGCCATTCGATCTCGTCGGCTTCAGCATGGGAGGGATCGTCAGTCGCTACTATGTGCAACGCCTGGGAGGAAAAGAGCGAGTGCGGCACCTCGTCACCATCTCCTCGCCTCATCGAGGAACATGGTTCGCTTATCTGGTGCCGAACGCCGGTTGCCGCCAGATGCGCCCCCGGAGCGCGTTTCTTCAGGATCTCGATCGTGATGCGGAGGAGGTCTTCCAAAAGGTCCGCTTCACCAGCTTCTGGACCCCTCTCGATTTGATCATCCTGCCCGCCGCGAGTTCCATCGTCCCGAGCGCCACCTGTCACCGCATCTGGTGCGCCGCGCATCCGCTGATGGTCTGGGAATCGCGGTGTTTGCGAGCGGTGGGGCGGACGTTGGAAGGATAGGGCTAAATAGATAGCCGAAATTTCGTTCACCGCCTAGCGCCGAAGGTGCGTTTTATACCAGCCTAGGGCGCAGCCCTAGGAATTGGCCCACCAGAATAATGAGGGCTGAAGGCCCGTACTATCGCGCTCCTGAGGCGGCGCCTTCCTCCAGGTCGTTAGGGCGGGCCTTCAGCCCTTGGCCGCTGGGACGGAATTCCTAGGGCTGCGCCCTAGGCTGGTATAGACCGCGCCTTTGGCGCTCTGAAACAGCAAAGCTTCCGATTGCCTGGCAGGGACAATCGACCGTACTGAATCTCCCGATCGGGAAGAGGAATGAAATTTTCGCCACCTGCATAGCAGAGATCGGCTTCAGTGTTGGCCTGAATGGCTCGATCGTGTCGATCCGCAGGTATGCCTCGCGCAAGTCGCGAGCCAGATGTCGCGCCAGAGTCGTTTTGCCCACACCCGGCAGACCGGCGAAGATGAAGAGTCGCGGCGGTTGCATTAGATAAGGATTCGGAACGCTACGACCGGCGTGTGTACGTGAAGAATGCACTGATCACGAATTGAGAGGGATTCACCTTGGCTGTTCAGGCGCTTCAGAAAGAGAATGCTTGGAGTCGCAGGCGCCAGCCCTGGGCTACGTAATCGGAAGCAGCGCCTCGATTGGCAACTGCACGCAGAATGCAGGAACACGTTTGAAATCGTCAAACACGCGGTCTTTTCTCAAGCGATTATCATCCTGCTAGACCTCTGCAGCTCAGACTGCGTCCTTACCAGTTCTTGGCCCAGCGCTTCCGGTCCTTCACTCGGTTGCCTCCACCGGTGCTCCAGATATCATATAACGTGTTATGCCCGGCGCTGCTTTCGGGGTGTTTGGCCTTCAGCGTTGAATAGCCATACGGGTTTCCCCACGGATCGATAACGTAGCATTCACCGTCTGCCGTGCGGCGGACCATTTTCTTCTGAAATTCAAAATACCGCTTTCCATCCTCCGGGCTGGAAGTGTCCGGATTCCCGTCGAAATCGCCGGTCAATGCCCGGTAAAGGAATTGAGAAGCAGCGATATATGTAGCGGGATCGGGACTTTGCTCCGGAGAGAGTTTCTCAGTTTCCGAGCTTGAGGGGTACTTACCGTGATCCATCTTGTAGCTCTCCAAAGCAGCGCTCATTGCATGGATTTCAGCGTCAACTCGAGAGGTTCCGGTTCCGCATCGGATTGTTAGCCTCGAATCCAAAGCCAGAAGACCACCAATCGCGCCAACCGCGAGACCTACTGCGAGTATCAGATCTTTCATCATCGGGAGGGGCCTGAGTGCGCCAACGATACTTCTTTCGCCCTGACCGCCCAAAACAAAAACAGCGCACCCGGAACAATGTCCAGATGCGCTGAATTTCTGTAAGCCTCGTTAAAGTGGGATCAGCTCACCTGCGGCAGCAGAATCCCGAGTAGATCGCTGATCTTTACCCGCTCCTGGGTCATCGAATCGCGATGACGCAGCGTCACGGTATCCTTCAGCTCATCACCACGCTCGCCGAGCGTGTCGAAGTCGATCGTTACACCGAACGGCGTGCCGGCTTCGTCCTGACGGCGATAACGACGGCCGATCGCGCCGGCGTCGTCGTAGAAGACGTTCATGTGCTGGCGGAGCATGTCGCGGACTTCCTCCGCCTTCTTCACCAGCTCGGGCTTGTTCTTGAGCAGCGGGAAGACGCCCACCTTGATCGGCGCCACACGCGGATGGAAACGCATGACGACTCGGGTCTCGGTCTTGCCCTTTTCATCCGTGACCTCTTCCTCGTCGTAGGCTTTCGAGATCAGCGCGAGCAACAGACGATCCACACCGGCCGAAGGCTCGATCACATGCGGGACGTAGCTTCCCTTGGCGAGGCCATCCGCGTCTTCGTTGGCCTGTTTCGTAGCCTTCTCCTCCGGCTCACCGGCTTTGGTGAGGTACTTGAGGCGCGCCTGATAATAGCGCTCCCGCAGCTCCTGCTGCTTGGCGGGATCGAGCTTGCCCCAAGCCGTACGCAGCTCGTCGTCGAACACCGTTTGCGGTTTGCTGGTGAAGCGCTGATGCTGTGAAAGATCGTAATCGCTACGGGCGGCGATCCCTTCGAGTTCCTGCATGCCGAAGGGGAACTGGAATAGGAGGTCCACGGTCGCGCGAGCGTAGTGGGCGAGTTCCTCCGGCTTCTGCCAGTACTCCTCCAGCGTGGTCCGGGGCAGGCCGATGTTCTCGTAGAAGCGGATCCGCTCCTCGACCCAGTACTTGTGCCAAGCCTGCCAGCCCCAGTTTGGCTGCGGCTCACCCGGATGTCCTTCTTCCGGAACAGTTGCGACTTCACCGGTCTGAGCCTCGACGGCTTCATCCGGCTTGATGAAGAACTCCAGCTCCATCTGCTCGAATTCACGCGAGCGGAAGATGTAGTTACGCGGGGTCACCTCGTTGCGGAACGCCTTGCCGATCTGCGCGATGCCAAAGGGGACCTTCTGCCGCGAGGTATCGAGCACGTTCTTGAACTGCGCGAAGATCGCCTGCGCCGTCTCAGGGCGGAGGTACGCTTTGTTCTCCTCGCTCTGGATCGGTCCGACGTACGTCTGCAGCATCAAGTTGAAAGGGCGGGGCTCTGTGAGCAGGCAGCCGCTTTCCGGATGATACAGCGTCGTATTCTCCAGCTTCTCGGAGCGTTCACCCACGAGGTTCGGATTCTTCACCCCGCGCTGCTCATAGTACTGCGTTGCGGTCTTACGGGCGCTCTCTGGCGGTTTTCCGATCGCGATCAGGACCGAGAACGCTTCATCCGAGCTGGTTCCCTCGTCACCCGTCGCACCTGTGTAGAAATAAGCGATACCCGTGACCGGATCGACCTGATCCGAGCGCACCCGCTTCTTGGTGAGCGGGCACTCGCTCATCATATCCGCGAAAGTGTCCACGTGGCCGGAAGCCTTCCAGATCTGCGGGTGCATGATGATCGAAGCGTCGAGTCCCACGACGTCATCACGCATCTTGGTCATGCTCTTCCACCACGCCTCCTTCACATTGCGCTTCAGCTCGGCGCCGAGTGGACCGTAATCCCAGAAGCCGTTGATACCGCCGTAGATCTCGCTGGATTGGAAAATGAAGCCTCGTCTCTTACAAAGGCTGACGATTTTTTCCATGCGCGTAGCGCTCGAGGAAGCGGGTTGACTCATAGGGGCGCGAAGATTGCTGTGCAAAGGGCACGGCTCAAGAGAGAAGTGTGTTTCCGGAGCGCCGACTATGGGCTCTCGTTCTCCTGCCGCGAGGGGGAATGGAGGCTTTCTGAAGTCGTGAGGCATCTGAAGCACCTCGGATGATACCTTGCGCATCTCGCGAGATCGCCTGGGTATCAAGAGATGACATCTGGCGTATCTCGCATCATGCGCCGGGTATCTCGCGTGATATCCCCAGCATCATAAGATGATGCCTCAGGTATCAGGAGATGATGTCTAGCGTATCACGCGTGATACATGGGCAATCATGCGATGATTGCTGCGCGATCACGCGAGATACTGTGGGCATCAGGTGATGATCGCCAGCGCATCTCGCGAGATGCGCCAGAGATCATGCGTGATCGCGCGAGGATGAGCGTTGATGCGCCAGAGATCATGCGAGATGCCCGGGACATCACGGTTGATGCGCCGCCGATCTGGGCTGATGCCGTGGCGATCACGCGAGATGCGCCAGGTGTCACCACTGATGCGACGGCGATCATGCGAGATAGCGGAGGGATCTCGCGTGATCCCAAGTAAGAATCTGGGTGTCGTTGGGTAATTACGACATATCCCGGCAGCAGGGTTCTTCATGAGCGCCGAGATTCTGGTAATTTCCGGAACCAGATTCGTCATCCGCGCCCACGTACGATGAGCGATTCATCGCTTGGAAAAGTCGAGCTAAGCTCCTTGTCTCACCGCGATTGTCCCGACCACACAAGCGTGTATAATTTCGAATCATGCTACCCTACGAGACCTTCCGTTCCAACGCCGCCGAGGCGCCGATCATGCGGCGGTGGCTGTTTGTCGGACTCGTGCTTTCGCTGGTGCTCCACGCCGGACTCGTCGTTTTCTTCTATGTGAAGGAGCTGGAGAACTTCGGTCCGCCTCCGGAAGCCCAGCTCGCGCCACCTCGCGCTTTCAATGTCAAACGGGTCTCCATTCCTCAGCTGGACCAGATCGGGGAGCCGAAAGCGCAAACTCCTCAAAAGGAACCTACTGCGCAGGCAAAGATCGAGATTCCCGCGGATAAACCTGTCGTCCAGGACGACGTCCGCCTCGCTCCTCAGATGCCGACCCTTCCCAAGCCGCTCCTGAACGAAAAGCCGAAGGTGGAGAGCGCCGGACTGGAGCAGTTGGCCAAGGCTGACGCCGGATCACGCACTGCCATGGAGCGGGAGCTGAACGCGATTACCACCGGTCTCCTGAAAGAAAGCCCGCGTGCCCCGAGACAACCGCTGATCGCGGTCGAAGGTGGCAACAAGATCGGAGGAGGGACTGGCGATTCAAACGTCAACATCCCCGGCCTGAAGTCGCTGGATGAAGCGCTCGCCGCGACCGGGCCGCTGCCGGCAGGGGATAAACCAATCGGCATGCCAGGAGGCGCTCTCTTTGAATACAACAGCTACGATTTGCTGCCTGAGGCGATCAGTGACCTCAAAAAGCTGGGTACCCTGATTCAGCGCAATCCAAATGCGACCTTCAGCATCGAGGGGCACACGGATTCTTTTGGCTCCGATAGCTACAACCAGCGTCTCAGCGAACAGCGCGCCGAATCGGTTAAGATTTGGCTCGTGGAAATCATGGGCATCGCTCCTGAGCGGATCCAGACCCGCGGATTCGGGAATTCGAAGTGGATCGTGTCCCCCGATAAATCCAAGGAAGAACAGGCTCCGAATCGCCGCGTGGAGATCGTGGTTAAAACCAATCGCCAGTGAGCGCATCAGAACTTCCCCAGGAGTTGGCCACCTTCATTCAGGTGCTTGGTGAGGACGATGATTTGCGCGCCTGGTTCGAGAGTTTCGCAGATACACCTCACTGGCAGCGGGCGGAGGAATTTCGCAAGCTGGCTGACCGTATGCAGGCCGCTGGGGAGCATCCCGATCTGATCCGAGCCACCGTGCTTCTGGCAGAGCCATCGGTTTATTCCGCTGTTAGTG
>CBINJX010000157.1:0-8311 GCA_966251085.1 uncultured Verrucomicrobiales bacterium | reverse complement strand
ATCCGAAGTGGGATGAGTATTTTTGATGGGCGGCCCCCTCAAACACCCCCTTTTCAAGAGGAACATGACCGAGAGCGCACCGATCGCAGAGCTATTAGCAGATGATCCAGCCGTGCAAGCGCCGCTCGCCGCGGTCTGCCGGCGGCACCGTAGCGCTGTCCGGCGCGAACTCAACGCCAGTTCGCAATGGGCGCAGGGTTCCAGCGCTCGTGCTGATAGCGCGCCCTAAAGGTTCCGTGCAACATCGCCACTGAACGGAACGGTTTCATTGCTGGGTCACGCAAATGCCGAGAAGATCTCCCGAGTGTATGTCACACTCCTTCGATGTGCCTCGACTGCGGACATCGTCTTTGGGCTCCTCGCCTCGACCGCCTGCTCGAGAACGATCAACGGCTTGACCTCCAATGACTCAAGCTTCTGAGCGAGGAGGGGATAGTTGATATCACCTTCACCGAAGGTCTCGGACCAGATTCCATTCTGCGACTGGCGGAGATGGAGTTCGACGATGCGCTTCCCGTAGAGGCGGATCGAATCGAAGACTGCGACTTGCGAGTCCCCGCAGCCGCGGAAGACCCAATGGGCATCGAGGCAGAAGGCGACATTCTGCGGATCGGTCGCCGCGAGCATGTGATGGAACTCGCGCCCGCCCATCCGCAGCTCGGCATCGTGATTGTGATACGCCAGAGTCAGCCCGAGCTTTCGCAGTTCCGCGCCGAGAGTGTCGAGATTCCGGGCCTGTTCCTCGAGTTGCTGATCGGATTTGCTCTCCGCTCCGCCCCAGCGGAGCGGGCTCGGGTTGGTCACCACGATTCTGCATCCGAGCGGTTTTGCGGCGTCAGCGAGCGCCAGCACCTGATCCATGCTCTTCCGGGCATCGGCGGAGTCGTGGAGTTTGCTGTTCACATACATGGATCGCATCTCCAGACCGTGCTTTTGCAGCAGTGGACCTAAAGTGCGAACCTCCGCCGGCGATTCTCCTGATCCTTCATACCCCTGCAACCCAGCCGCTGCGATCTCACCGAGCCCTGTATCCAGCGAGTCTTTCCAACTGCGGCCCTCCCGCTGGTAGAAAGTGTGCCACGGGTAACCATTCGTCGAAACGTGCAGAGGTACTTTTCCTTGGGCGGCATTTCCGAGAGCCTGGACGGCGAGGGCAGCGGCAGTAGTGGAGAGGAACTGGCGACGGTTCATTACAGGGTTTTACCCCTGAGCGTGGAACAGTTGAGAAAAGTTTTACGTACGTGTTCATGCAGCCTGCCACGCGCCGAATGGGTGAGAAGGGAACCAAGGAGGATGCCGCTATACAAAGATCGCATCGCCCGTGAGCCGCCGGTAGTCATCCATGGTATCCACATCGTGCGCTCCACCCGGGAACGGCACCGTCACCAAGTCCGCGGGGAACCGTCTGAACAACCGGCGTGCTCCCTCATCTCCGCTCAAACTCCGCAGATCCGAGAAATGGGAGGATGCAAACAGCGCCGGGGCACCTGGAGCGCCGTTGTACTCCGAGGCGACGATCGGTTTCGCCGTTCTAAGGTGAGTATTGACCAAGGAGTCGAGTACGGATGACGAGAGGTGCGGCTGATCGCACAGACAGAGCACCGTTGCTTCTGCATCGGGAACTTTCGCAGCGAGTGCATCGAGTCCCATCCGGATCGATCCGGCCATTCCGTCTGCCCATTGAGGATTGCAAACCATCTCTACACGGAGACCTGCCAAAACCTCTGCGCAGCGCTCGGATTCCGCTCCGAGCACGACAACGACAGGATCGCACATGGAGCCAATCGCCGCCTCAGTTGTGCGACGGAGCAGCGGCAGCCCCTCATATTCGAGGAGTTGTTTCGGCCGCCCCAGCCGGCGTGAGCCGCCGGCGGCGAGCAGGATCAAGCCAATGCGTTTTCCGGTCTTCACGCGGGTACAGCGACCGGAACTCGGCTCACACGAGTTTTCACTGGCCCTACAGAGGTCGTATCACCGTGAATGCCAGCTGCCCGATCCCTCAATGGCCCACCAGCACGGCCGGCGAGCACCGCGCGAATTTCAGCGACAATGGAGAGGGCGATTTCTTCCGGCGTTTCTCCGCCGAGGTCGAGTCCTGCCGGGTTGTGAAGGTTTGTGAGCAGGGCCGGTTCGGGCACGGTGCCATTCTCGGCGAGGGCTGCCAGCAGTTGCTCCCGGCGTTTTCGCGGGCCGAGCAGTCCGAGGTACGGCAGACCGATTGGGAGGAGAGAATCGAGAAACGCGAGATCGCGACCGAAGTGATGGGTCATCAGCACCGCAGCGGTGAAAGGATCAGGGCGGAGTGTCGTCGCGAGTTCCCGGGGATCGGATACGATCAGCTCCGCCGTGTCGAAGAAATCCCGGTACGCACCGGCATCTCCCGGATGTCCGATGACCTGAACCTCCCATCCCATCTCCTTGGCCAACCGGACAAGAGGCACCACGTCGTACCCCGTGCCTAGCACTACGAGCCGGATCGGCGGCTCGATTCTGCCAAAGAAGACCTCACTCCCTGTGCCTGCGAGCGTCCGCAAAGCCGATCGGCCGCTGCGGAGCACTGCCCGAACTTCGTCGCTCCACTCCGGAGGAAGGGCATTTGCCTGATGCGGATACGACCCCAGCGGCACGTCTCCCGTGAAGGTTGTTGCAAGAACGGCAGGTTTCCGCGCGAACATTTGATCGCGAAGGTATTCGATCACGTCGCCACCCGGACCGGGCACACGCTCCAGGAAGATCTCTACGACTCCATTGCAGCCGAGGGTGAGCCGTGTGTCATAGGTAAGGAGCCGAGGCTCTCCGGTGGCGATGACCGCCCGCGCATGCTCGACCACATCCCGCTCGAGACAACCGCCACTTACCGCACCGCTGCTCTCTCCACTCGATGCGACCAGCATTCGTGCACCTGCCCGGCGATAAGTCGATCCTCGCGTTCGCACCACGGAAGCCAGAGCCAGAGGTTCACCAGAACGGCTTTCTGCGAAGGAGAGTAGGCGTCGGATTTCACTCATGAGGGAAGTGCGTGGACGTACCGGCAGAATTCGCGATCGCTGCCGACGACGCGCTTATCCACGGAGTGACTGAGCATCGGGCAATTGGAAAACGATGCAGAAAAGGGCGTGCCACCCGCGCTCCACCGGGCCTGCAAGCGATTCGGCTTCGCGGCACCGTGGCAGGAGACCGTGCCTCCGGTCCGC
The DNA here is from genome assembly GCA_966251085.1 of uncultured Verrucomicrobiales bacterium. Taxonomy (GTDB): domain Bacteria; phylum Verrucomicrobiota; class Verrucomicrobiia; order Chthoniobacterales; family Chthoniobacteraceae; genus CBINJX01. The sequence goes on along the minus strand of CBINJX010000157.1, from coordinate 5,117 downwards.
TCGCAGTAAAGTAGTATGAACCCTTCATCGACCCGTCCTGCAGCGGAGCCGGTGCCGTCTTCCTTCCCCGGCACTTCTACTCATCGCATCACACTCACGATCAATGGAACAACCAGGCAACTCGAGGTTGCGCCGTGGACGACACTGCTCGATCTCCTGCGCAATTATCTGGATCTCACCGGGACCAAAAAGGGGTGTGATCACGGGCAATGCGGCGCCTGTACCGTGCTGGTCAATGACCGCCGGATCAACTCGTGCATGGCTCTTGCCGTGATGCAGGATGGCGCGGATATCACCACTATCGAAGGACTAGCGACAGGCGATGCGCTGCACCCGCTGCAGGAAGCCTTCATCGAGCACGATGCTTTTCAGTGTGGCTACTGCACACCCGGGCAGATCTGCTCCGCCGTGGGAATGATGAACGAGGGACGCGCCAAGACGCTCGATGAGGTCCGCGAGCAGATGAGCGGAAATCTCTGTCGGTGTGGCTGCTACACCAACATCATCGCAGCCATCCAGCAGGCGATGCTGGAGGAAGAAGGGAGGCTCGTGAAATGACTCCCTTTACCTATACCCGAGTCCCTGATGCAGATGAGGCAGTGCGTGAACTTGCCTCGAACCGGAGCACGAAGGTGATCGCGGGTGGCACCAACCTGATTGACCTGATGAAGGTGCACGTCATGCGCCCGACCCGGTTGGCGGATATCACCGCGCTGCCACTCACCAGGATCGAGGAGCGGGAGAACGGCGGCATAAGGCTCGGTGCGCTGGTGACGAATGCCGATACTGCATATCATCCGCTGGTCGTGGAACGTTATCCGCTTGTCTCGCAGGCGATCCTTTCGGGCGCCTCGGCGCAACTCCGGAACATGGCGACCAATGGCGGCAATCTCCTCCAGCGGACTCGTTGCTACTACTTCTACGACACCGGCACTCCCTGTAACAAACGGGAGCCCGGCACCGGATGCGGCGCGCTACACGGCTTCAACCGTATCCATGCGATCCTGGGAACCAGCGAGCAATGTATTGCCACGCATCCGAGTGACTTCTGCGTGGCACTCGCGGCACTGGAGGCCGTGGTGCAGGTGCGCGGTTCGAACGGGGAACGGGCGATTCCCTTTGCTGAGTTTCACCGTCTGCCGGGTGACACGCCCGAGATCGATACGAATCTTGCCCCGGACGAATTGATTACGGCCATCGATCTGCCGCCGAACGGTTTTGCAAAACATTCCGCCTATTTGAAAGTGCGCGACCGGGATTCGTACGCATTTGCCCTGGTCTCTGTTGCCGCTGCACTGGAGATGGACGGGCGGACCGTGATGGATGCGCGCCTTGCGCTTGGCGGCGTGGCGCACAAACCTTGGCGCAATGAAGAGGCAGAAGCGCTGCTTTACCGGCAACCGGCGACGAAGGAGAGCTTTGAGAAGGTGGCGGATTGCGTGCTGAAAGGAGCGAAGGGATTTGGTTATAACAACTTCAAAATCGAACTGGCCCGGCGCGCGATTGTCCGGGCACTCGAGCAAGCCGCAGGATTGGAGAAACAATCATGAGCAGCATCTCTGCCCCTTCCAGCACAGCCCCGGTTGGTAAACCGATCTCGCGTGTCGATGGCCGGGCGAAGGTCACCGGTACCGCGAAGTACGCAGCTGAGTTCAACACGCCCGGGTTGACCTATGGCGTGGCAGTTTCCTCGACGATCGCGAGCGGGCTGATCACACGAATCGACACCAGCGCCGCGCTCGCTGTGCCTGGTGTACTCCACGTTTTCACGCACGAAAACCGGCCTGAGCTGCCGCGACAGGATGAAAAATATGAGGACGAAGATTCACCGGAGGGTTCGCCGTTTCGTCCTCTATACAATGGGAAGATTCTCTACAGCGGACAGCCAATAGCATTGGTAGTGGCCGAGACATTCGAGCAGGCGCATTTTGCTGCGTCACTGGTGCAGGTGGAATACGATATCGCATCGCATGCGACTAATCTCCGGGCACAACGTGAGACCGCCCGGAAACCGAAGATGGAAAAATCGGGCTACAAAGCACCGCCGGAGCCGCGAGGTGATGCGGACGAAGCCCTCGAGTCGGCTCCGGTTCGAGTGGATGTCGAGTATCACGCGCCCGTCGAGCATCACAATCCGATGGAGCCGCACGCATCCACGGTCATCTATGATGACGACGGCACATTTACCGTTTACGACAAGACACAGGGCGCTCCGAATTCTTACCAGTACCTGATGAATGTCTTCGGGATGGGGAAGGATGAGGTGCGAGTGCTCTCTCCGTTTGTCGGTGGTGCATTTGGGTCGGGGCTGCGACCGCAGTATCAGCTATTCCTTGCGATGATGGCGTCTCGCGAGCTGAAACGTTCGGTTCGTGTCTCGCTCACCCGGCAGCAGATGTTCACTTTTGGTCATCGTCCCGAGACGGTTCAGCGGGTGGCGCTCGGAGCATCGGCGGAGGGGAAACTCGATGCGATGATCCATGAGGTGACTGCAGAGACCTCGCATTTCGAAGACTACGTGGAGGTAGTGGTGAACTGGTCGGGGCTGCTCTACCAGTGCAGCAACGCGCGTTTCGATCACAAGGTTGTCCCGCTTAACCAGTACACTCCGCTGGATATGCGTGCACCCGGTGCGGCATGGGGTGTCTATGCCCTGGAATGCGCCATGGATGAACTGGCGTATGCGGCAGGTGTTGATCCTCTGGAGTTACGACTGCGCAATTACGCGGAGCGCGACCAGAATTCAGACAAGCCGTTCTCCTCGAAAGAACTCCGGGCATGTTATGCCCAAGCTTCTGAACGTTTCGGCTGGTCTGCTAGAAACCCCGAACCGCGCTCGATGCGTGACGGTACGAAACTTGTGGGGTGGGGGATGGCGACCGGAATCTGGGAAGCGATGCAGCAGAAGGCGAGCGCACGTGCCACGCTGAGCATCGATGGGACACTCATTGTGGCGAGCGCCACAGCGGATATCGGCACCGGGACCTATACCGTCATGACCCAGATCGCTGCGGAGGCGCTTGGTCTGTCGGTAGAGGCTGTCACCTTCAAGCTCGGTGATTCCTGTCTCCCCGAGGCGCCGCTCGAAGGAGGTTCCTTCACGGTCTCAAGTGTTGGCTCTGCAGTGAAGGCTGTATGTGACGAAGTAGGCAAGGAGCTCTATAAGCTTGCCCGCAAAATGGAGGGGTCGCCTTTGGTCGATGCCCTCCCGGAGGATGTTGCATTTAGTGAGGGCAGGGTTCACTTGAAGGACGATCCAACCCGTGGCGTGTCGCTGATCGAAGCGATGCGGAGCAGTGAAGTACTCAGTATCGAAAAGGAAGTCACCTCGGAGCCGGATCCCAAACGTTCGGAATTTTCGCATCACTCGCATTCAGCCATCTTTGCCGAGGTGAAAGTCGATGAGGACCTCGGCAAGGTTGAGGTCACACGGGTGGTAAGTGCGATCGCTGGCGGTCGTATCATGAATCCTAAGACTGCGCGCAGTCAGATTCTCGGAGGAATCGTCTGGGGAATCGGCATGGCACTCGAGGAGGAGACCGTCCCGGATCATCAGCTAGGCAGGTTCATGAATCACAATCTCGCCGAATATCACATTCCGGTGCATGCGGACATTCGCGACATCGAGGTGATATTCGTCGAAGAACACGACGAGCATGTGAACCCGCTCGGGGCGAAAGGACTCGGTGAAATTGGGATCGTTGGCGTCGCCGCCGCGATCTTGAATGCGATCTATCACGCGACCGGCAAGCGAGTGCGCTCGCTTCCTGCCACGCTTGATAAGCTGCTGTAAAGGCTGCCGCGGGGCGCAACTTGGAGTGCGGCGGCAAGCGTGGGCGAAGGCGGAGCGCGACGCCGCCTTCGGAAGGGGGCGCAGGCGGTGGGGACCGTGCCTGATAGAAAAGCGCGGCTACAGGAACAAGCGCCGCTCCAGCCCACCGCTCACGTACGAAGATCCTGCATTCTCAGTTCCACCCGTCCTCTGCGCAGGCATATCGCTCTGCCTCCAAGACGGTGTCGCGCCCCGCCTTCGCCCGCGCTTGCCACCGCACTCCATATGCGCCCCGTTTATCGACGGCTGAGGGTTATGTGTTAGAATCTCTTACGCCCACAATCCGCGCAGGCGTTCCGTCTCGGGTACGACGAGAGGAAATTTCTCACTCGCGGCATGGTCCGCAATTCCCGCGAACTCTCGCATGGCAAGGTGGAGATGCTCGGGGCGCACTCGAATGCCCTGTTCGGCATCACACGCCAGGGTTCCCGGATTAATCGGCACACAGAACTGCTTCTCATCCGTCGCTCCAATCACGCGGTTTCCACGGATTCCCTGACCCATGAACATGATCGAGCCAATGGACCAGTGATCCTTTCCGTTGCCGCTGTTGTAGTTGGGAGTGCGCCCCATCTCGCTCTGGATGATGACGACAAGTTTCTCGCGGATCTTCAGGTCCTCAGCTCGCCGCATCATGTAGGCGATGCCGGACAGAAACTCCGGGATTAGCTTCATCTGGTCCGCGTCATTGTTCGCGTGGCTATCGAACTGGCCGATGTTGAGATTCGCCGAGACGCAGACGCCGGCTTTGAACGAGGCCAGGGCGATCTCCGCCTGTTGCGCCAGGCGTTCCTTTGGGATCTTTGATGGAATATAGGGCGTAACCCGCTGCAGTGCTTTGGAATTCAACTGCGCCGCGTAGAGCATATTCTCCGCGTGCTCGATCCGTGGCAGCACCTTCCTCGATAGAACAGCGTCTGTCTGCTCCTTCAGCGCCCGCTCGATCCGACCCATCACAAAATCGTCGTGATAGGGAAACCTGTCGTTCCCCTCGACGTGATCGGCATTCGCCACGTTCTGTAAGGAGGGGAGATATGGGACCCGCGACATTGCTACGACGTTGCCCGTGTTCGAGTAGTTTCCAAACGTGAGATACGCGAGTGGGCAGGCGGGACCTTTGCAAGCCGCGACTAGCGCAGCGAAGGTGGGATAGGCGAGGCTATCGAGCTTGCCGGTGGCCATGGGGGACACAACGGGATCAAGTCCGTCATCGAAACGCTTGGAACTCAGCAATTCGTGAGATTGAAGATTGGGATCGGTCGGCCGGCACCTGGTCAGAATTCCG
>CBINJX010000156.1:0-8330 GCA_966251085.1 uncultured Verrucomicrobiales bacterium | reverse complement strand
GTTACCGTCTGGAGTCCGCCCCGGAGCGCGCCTGGGGTGATGCTGCTGATGTTGTCAATGAAACGCTGTGTGGCGACCTCGGTGAGCTTCGCGCTCATATCGCGTCCGACACTGACCAGCTGATCCCCCTTGTGCGTGAAAACAGTGTCGAGCACCCAATCGTTATGTGAGGTCTGCTGGAGGATCTGTTTGCCGCTCTCCGCATCGATCGCGCGTACGGCATTGTCCGGACAGCCGAACGAGATCGCTTTGCCATCCGGAGACCAGTTCGCGCCATAGAGCGTGTCAAAGCCGACCGGAACACTCAGCTCCAGTGTTCGTTTTTCCACGTTCCAGATCTGGATCTCTCCCATCTGCGCCGGCCTTCCGCCGGAGACCGCAAGGCGTTTGCCATCCGGGGAAAAGCGCACCGTCTGAATCCGCTCACTGAGCCCGACGAGCCGCGCGACCAGTTCCGAGCCGTCGCCTTTCCAGAGCAGCACTTCGTGAAAACCGGCCACGGCGAGCAGGGTGCCGTCCGGTGAGAAATCCATGGAGGTTACTACCGGTGGTCGGTGATACACCGGCGGGTGATCGGCATCGTACCGCTGCTTCGCATTTGCAGGGGTGTCATCGATGGCGCCTTCCTCGATCCAACGGCGAATCAGACCGATGTCCGTTTCCGTGAGCGGAGCCTTCTTCGGCGGCATTTCGGCCACGCCGTTCTCCGGGATGACCTGTTTCACTAGCAGTGAGTTCGCCGGATCTTTGGGGACAATCGCACGGAGACCATCTTCGACGCATTCGCCTCCCTGGAGGAGCTTCGAGAACTCCGTCATCACGTACCCGCCCTTCGCTTTTGCCGGCTGATGGCATCCCTGGCAGTTCGCCTGAAAGAGCGGCCGGATCTGGTGAAAATAGCTCACCGGCTTGTTCGGATCGACACCACTCGATCCTGGCGAAGCCGCGGAAGCCATGACGGAAGCGCCCAGAAAAATAGACGTAGCAAGCCTTGCGGCCTGCGAGGGGGGAACAGGATTCATGCGCAAGTACGAGCACAACGCATGAAACCGGCGCATCTTAGGGCCTATCCCAGTTGGCACCGCAGCTTCTTAATCATAATCCTAATCTTAATCGTAATCTCCTTTGTCCCAGAGGATTAAGATTACGAGAGATTCTGCCTGCTGAGATCGGCATCTTAGCCCGATGCCGGTGTAGAAGAGCGCCGGAATGAGGAATCCAATCCTCTGTACTCTGGCATTTCTGGAACAAGAGGAATGCTTAGGATGTTTACGTGTAAGGACGCAAATCATTGGACGCTCGGGAGAACCCTGCTGATAAGTCTTTTTATCCCCCTTTATGCTTCTTGACAGGAGTTTGGGAGCTTTAGGGGCATTTCCCCACCTCGCTCATATGACCTTCCCCGTTCATCCCGCACGATCCATTCTTCGTCCGCTGATTCTTGCCACCGGAATCGCCACCCTTCTCAGCGCAACCGCCCAAGCGGCCAACGTGACGCTTACGAAGAGCGATGCCATCAACACCACCTCGTTCAACACAAACTTGAACTGGAGCGATGGTGCGGCGCCGACTGCCGGGAATGACTACTTCACCGGTGCATTCGTAATCCGCACGCCGGGTACTGGCGGCCCTTATACCTTTGAGGGAGATTCGCTTTCGATCGACTCAGGTGGAATACTTGCCTTCAAAGTCGCGCCGGTAATCACCATCAATAACCTAATCCTCAATGGTGGTGAGCTGAGCAATTATGACACAGGTACGGACAAGGTTGCGAAGCTTGCCGGGACGATCACCGTCAACGCCCCTTCCAGGATCAATGCCAATACCTCGCCTCGGCAATTTCGGATCGATTCCCTGATTCAGGGAGCCGGGGATCTAACCATTCTCGGTCTTGGCTCGGGTGCCGGAGTGACTACTTTCACCAATCCGGGAAATACCTTTACCGGTGGATTGACCCTCAACAACTTTGGGGTGCTTGCTGTGGAGACAATTGCGAACGGTGGTGTCGCAAGTCAGCTCGGGGCTGCTCCGGCGGATGCGGGGAAAATCGTTTTCAACGCTGGCACGTTACGGATCAACGGCGCGGGTGGCAGCACCGATCGCCTTTTTACACTTGCCGCAAATGGAGTGATCGATTCCTCCGGCACCGGTGCGGTGACCTTCACGAATACCGGGGAAATTGCTCATACTGGAACTGCTGCACGCACACTGACTCTCACGGGCTCGAACACGGACGCGAATACGTTCGCTCCGGTGATCGGGAATGTGCCGGGTTCCACCACGAACCTGACCAAGAACGGTACAGGAACATGGGTCGTGACCGGATCGAATACCTACTCCGGTTCGACGACAATCAATACGGGCATCCTTCGCATCAGCAACGCTGCTGCCCTCGGCACGACTGGAACTGTGATTCTCGGCGGTGGCAGTTCGAACAACGGTGTGCTTGAACTCACAGGGGGGATCAATCTTGCGAAGAACTTCACATTGAATGCACGTCAGAATGCGGCGGCGAACGAAACGCATATCCGCAATCTCAGCGGAAACAATAGTATTACTGGCACGATCAATCTCACTATTAACGGTTCGTTCTACAATATCGAGTCCGCGTCAGTGGGGGAGACGCTGACGATCAATGGCAATATTAACGGCAGCGGCCTCACCTCCGGTCTCCGGCAGCCCCGTTTCATGGGAGCGGGGGACGGTGTGCTGAATGGCGATCTGATTCTGCCTACAGGGTCGGGGGTCATGGATCTCTTCAAGGAGGGAAGCGGGACATGGACGCTCAATGGTACGGCCGGTCACACCGGGGCAACCATGATCAACGGAGGTTCACTGGTGCTCGGAGCGTCTGCGGCACTTATCGGAACAAATCGCATTCATCTTGGGAGCGGAACCACCCTCAATGCTGCCGCTGCGGGGGGCGTTACCTTGAATTTTGGTGCCACCCTCGACGGCTCCGGCACTGTGATTGGGAACGTTTCCAATTTCGCGACCGCCCGGATTGTACCCGGCACTGAAACTGAAACCGGTACGCTTACGATCTCTGGCGACCTGGCGCTTAATGAGGGAGTCACGATTGCTGCAAATTTCGGCAATGCAACGACACCCGGGGCTGGAGTCAATGATCTGATTTCTGTCTCCAATAACCTGACAACCAGCGGGACGACCAACATTGAGTTCCATCCCAGCGGAAGCGCCCTCGCGGGTAGCTATCGCCTCATTAACTACGGCGGTACGGGAACATTGGGAGGAACGTTCAACGTTCTCAACGACACGCGTTACACGGTTGCCACGGATACAGCGACGACGGGACAGGTGAACTTGGTTGTCTCCGGAAGCGCCGGGAACCTGGTTTGGTCGGGGACCACGATGGACTGGGACGTGAAGACTTCGTCAAGCTGGAACAACGGTACTGAAGTGTTCTACGAGGCAGATAGCGTCACGTTTAACGACACTGCTGCGGCGACCGATGTGAATCTCGTCGGTGCATTGCTGCCAGGGGCAGTCACTGTAAACACCACCGCAACCTATACTCTGGGCGGTACTGGCAAGATCAGCGGAGGCACTGGGCTCACGAAGTCTGGTACGGGCACGCTGCTCCTGAGCAGTGCGAACGATTTCCATGGCGAGGTGACCGTTTCCGCTGGGAAGTTGATGGTCGGGAACGCCGCGGCCCTCGGCTCGACTGTGAGCGGTACGACTGTGAGTGCAGGCGCGACGCTGGATCTGAACTCGTTCCTGTTACCAGCGGGCGAGGTGGTCACCATTAGCGGCGCTGGAGTGGAGGGGAAGGGGGCGGTCGTCAATAATGGCGCAACTGGTGGCGCAGAAGTCGGGCTCAAGAAACTGGTGCTCGCTGGGAACGCCGCGATTGGCGGTACTGAGCGTTGGGAGATCCGTGATGTTCAGGGTGGCCTGGATGCTGCGGGACATTCGCTCACGAAGGTGGGCCCGAATACCATCCGCCTGAAGGACCTCGGTGAGACGCACCTCGGGAACGTTATCGTGAATGGTGGAACGCTGGAGTTTGAGGGGAATACCACATTTGGGGATGGTGCGGGCACGGTGCAGGTGGCATTGCTCGGGACACTCAGCCTGTACAACAGCACTCTTGCCGGGACCAAAACCGTGCAACTACAGGAGGGAACGATCGGCACGGTTACCGGAGCCGGTACTGCCAATACGCTCGCCTCGCCGGTAAACGTGCAGAACTCCGGCATGCTGAACGTCGCGACAGACACGACGTTGCGCCTCACCGGGGCGGTGAGTGGGACGGGAGCCATGGCCATTTTCGGCGGTGGCACCGCTGTATTGGCCGGGTCCGACTCCAACACGTTCACGGGCATCACTCAGATTTCACAAGGCACCGTGCAGCTGAACAAAACCGGAGGTGCGGTGGCGATCTCGGGCGACCTCGTTGCTGCCGGTGGAACCATCGCTGTACTTGCTGCCAACCAATTTGCGCCGGATGCGAGCGTCACGATCGATCAGGGCGGTGCCTGGTCGAACGGATCGAGTCACCCGCAGACCTTGTCCGATTTCACGGTCAATACGACGTCACTGCAAACGCTGAACGCATTGAACGTGACTAACGTGTTCTCGATCACGAAGGGGACCCACGACCTTAACAGTGGGCAATCGGCCACGGCTCATGCTTTGCATATTAGTGGCGACGGCAACTTCCGCCTCGGTGCAAATGGATCGGATAGCACCATGAATATCGGTGCCGGTGGACTGGTTCTGGATGATGGTACGCTGCAACTCGGTCAAACAGGTGGCACCGTCACTGCCCTTGTGAACCTCGGCGGCGACGTCACGGGTAGTGGCACGAGCGCCATTTTCAATCCGAATACCAGCGGCCCTCGAATCGTCGATCTGCTCGGAGAGACCCGCACCTTCAACATTACCGATGGCGTCACGACCGTCTCTCCCATGATTGACAACGGAGGCGTGACGAAGACCGGCGATGGTACGCTCGTGCTCTCCGGGGCAAGCATCTACACCGGTGCCACCACGGTAAATGCCGGAACGCTCCTCGTGAACGGGGCGATTTCCGGCAGCACGGTCACCGTCAACACCGGCGGCACGCTCGGCGGTTCCGGTACGATCGTTGGGGATGTCACTGTCAATGGCCGGCTCGAACCCGGTTCATCCCTCGGCTCGGCATTGGGGTTGGCATTCAGCGACCTTACGCTCGGGAGCAACTCCAGCACTGTCTTTGAGCTCTCCAGCCCGTTCAGCTTCGATCGGGTGACTGACATCGATCAGTTCACGCTGGACGGAACGGTTACCATAAGCCTCTTTGGCGGCTACGTTCCTGTCATGGGAGACACGTTCGACCTCATCGACTTTGCTGCCGTAAATGCAACGGCCTTCAATGCCTCGACAGACCTGATCCTGCCGTCTCTCGACCCAGGGCTCTCGTGGGATGACAGCAAATTTGTCTCCGAGGGGGTTCTTACAGTTGTCCCTGAGCCGAGCGTAGCGCTCACCTTGTTGGGCGGCCTCTCGCTTATGGGCGGGATGCGGCGCTTCCGTCGGCGCTGATCGCAGGTGGTAAGAATATTGGCAGGCGTCTCATCGGTGGGATGAGCGCCTGCCGTTTAGCTCGACTTTGGCCAGTTTCCGCATCCGGCAATCTGGCTTTCTATTCCGAAGGGATTATGTCCCATAGTCCAAGGCTGACCTCGCACGCCTGGGCTTTGGGACGTAACGTTTTCGAGGTAAAAGGCAGATCGGGAAGATCTCATTCTTCAACATCGTGTCCGTAGAGGGGCATGGAAGAAATGCCCGCTCTTCCCCAGAAAACTCAATTTTCTCCAGCGAGACCCGAAGACTCGCCGATGAGACCTGAAGACTCGCCGATGAGACTCAAAGACTCGTCGGTGAGACCTGAAGACTCGCCGGTGAGACTCAAAGACTCGTCGATGAGACCTGAAGACTCGCCGGTGAGACTCAAAGACTCGTCGATGAGACCTAAAGACTCGTCGATGAGACCTGAAGACTCGTCGATGAGACCTGAAGACTCGTCGATGAGACCTGAAGACTCGCCGGTGAGACCTGAAGACTCGCCGGTGAGACCTGAAGACTCGCTGGTGAGACCTGAAGACTCGCCGATGAGGAGCAGTAGCTTGCATGCCAATTCCTGCCGCTACGATTTGTCGGCAATTGCGTTTCCAGTCTCGTGATGGCGTGACGTGTATGGAGGGAGAGTTTGGTGCTCCCTTGTGGCTTTTTGGACCGCGCTGCTTGACGCGCCCACCTGTGCTCCCCATTTTCCGCTGAACTGTACCGGTCGCATGCTTTCCTCCTTTGAAAAACTAATCGCCGACTTCGCCGGGTGGGTTTGGGGCCCCTGGCTGATTATCCTGCTCTTCGGAACCCATCTATTCCTGACGTTCCGGCTCGGGTTCATCCAGCGTTACATTGGAAGAGCCATCAAACTCTCGGTAACCAAGGATGAAGGTGGAGAAGGTGATGTCTCTCATTTCGCGGCGCTGATGACTGCGCTGGCTGCGACGATCGGAACCGGCAATATCGTAGGTGTGGCCACAGCGGTGTCGGCCGGTGGTCCGGGAGCTGTGCTCTGGATGTGGCTCACGGGTGTTTTCGGAATAGCGACGAAGTATGCGGAAGCGGTGCTCTCCGTGAAATACCGGGTGGTGAATGAGAACGGACAGATGGCGGGCGGTCCGATGTATGTCCTCGAGCGCGGTTTGAATATGAAGTGGCTCGGGGTGCTCTTTGCAGTCTTCACCGCAATCGCCGCGTTCGGTATCGGCAACATGGTCCAGGCCAATGCCGTGGTATCGATGGTGCAGGAACTGAGGATTGTTCAGGAGACGTTCACCGGACTCGATAAGCGGTATCTGGCGTGGGGAATTGGAATCCTCATGTCGGGCCTGACTGCTGCAGTGATTCTGGGCGGGGTCCGCTCGATTGCCAAGGTGTGCTCCGTTCTTGTTCCGTTCATGGCGATCTTCTACATCGCCGGCTGTCTTATCATTATCATCCGCAATATTGCGGTGATCCCCGAAAGCATTCAGATCATCTTCCAGTCCGCATTCAGTGGGCAGGCTGCCGTTGGTGGATTTCTCGGGGCAGGTGTGAGGGAAGCGATGCGCTTTGGTATTGCACGCGGTCTCTTCTCGAATGAGTCGGGCATGGGAAGTGCGCCGATTGTCGCTGCCGCTGCGCAGACCAGAAATCCGGTGCGACAGGCGCTGGTTTCGGCCACGGGGACGTTCTGGGATACAGTGGTTGTCTGTGCTCTCACAGGCCTTGTGATCGTCAGTTCCGGTCACTGGAAGGAGGGTGTCAGCAAGGCCGCTCTCACGAAGGCGGCGTTTGCGGACCTTCACACGTTTGGACCAATCTTCCTCTTCGCGGGGCTGCTGACCTTTGTCTTCTCTACGATCCTGGGATGGTCTTACTACGGTGAAAAGGCAGCGGAGTATCTCTTTGGTACCCGTGCAATCAAACCTTACCGGTGGCTCTGGGTTTTCGCAGTGCTGCTCGGTTCCGTGGCATCGATCGAAGTGGTTTGGAACTTCTCCGATGCGATGAATGGCCTCATGGCGATTCCAAACCTGATTTCGCTCATTGCCCTCAGCGGAGTGATTGCCGCGGAGACCAAGGCGCACTCATACGAGTTGACGGGGCAGGGAGAGCCCTCTCCCGGAGCGGAAACTAACTCGCTGGTCGACCGTAGCGCTTGAGATGAAGCATTCTGGAGGTGAGTGCGCGTTAGCTTTCCAGCCTCCGATCAACTGAAGTTGGACTTTCAAGGCTCATCAACCTTCCAACGCTCCAACTGTTTGCCTATTGAATTACGCAAACTGTATCCCTAGCTTTTCCTCCCCATGAAGAAAGCCACCCTGCTGCTCTTTGGTCTTGCTGCGGTGCTCGCCGGCGCCGGTTGCAAGAAGGCCGGTAATGACGTTGCGAAACTAAACGAGATCCCGATCGGGGAGTATGCTTCGCTAACTGGCCAGACTGCGAGCTTCGGGCAATCCTCCCACAAGGGGACGGTGATGGCCATCGAAGAGATCAATGCGGCAGGTGGGGTGCTCGGAAAGCCGTTGAAGCTTTATACAGAGGACGATCAGTCCAAGGCTGGCGAGGCGGCGACGGTGGTGCGGAAGTTGATCTCCCGTAATGATGTGATTGCTGTGCTGGGTGAGGTTGCATCGTCACGCTCACTCGAGGCTGCGCCGATCGCGCAGTCAAACAAGGTGCCGATGATCACTCCTTCATCCACCAATCCGAAGGTGACTGAAGTGGGGGATTATATCTTCCGGATCTGCTTCATCGATCCGTTCCAGGGA
>CBINJX010000155.1:0-8331 GCA_966251085.1 uncultured Verrucomicrobiales bacterium | reverse complement strand
TCCTCTCGTAAGGCACGCGCCTGTTTGACCCGATCCTCCGGCTCCTGCTTCCCATTGGCCACGGTCGGTGCTCGCATACCAAAGCCGCAGATCAAGGCGACTGCACCGACAAGGAGAATAAGCAGGAGACGCGACATGGTGCTCTAGCCTGCTATCATTGAGTGGGAGTGGGTGCAAACGGCATTGCGAGTCGCTCGGGCGCTCCGCAGACTGTGCCGAATGAAGTACCGTCGCTTTGGCCGCACCAATCTGCAGATTCCGGTGTTTTCGTGCGGAGGCATGCGCTACCAGCAGAGTTGGAACGATCTCAAGCCGGAGCAGGTGGAGGAGATGGGGCAGCGCAATCTCGAGGCAACGGTCCTTCGTGCGCTGGAGCTGGGAATCAACCACATTGAGACCGCGCGCGGTTACGGGAGCAGTGAGCTGCAGCTCGGTTGGATTCTACCCAGATTGCCTCGTGAGAAACTGATCGTGCAGACGAAGGTGGCGCCTTTTGCCACCGCGAAGGAGTTCCTGGATACCTTTGATGAGTCGATGCGCCTTCTGAAGCTCGACCATGTCGAGTTGCTATCGCTGCATGGAATCAACAACGCCGAGTTGCTCGATTGGTCTCTTAGAAAAGACGGATGTATCGAGGCTGCGCGACAGCTACAGCGGGAGGGAAGATGCCGGTTCATCGGCTTCTCCACGCATGCCACGACGGATATCATCATGCGTGCGATAGAAAGTGATGAATTCGATTACGTAAATCTGCACTGGTACTTCGTGAACCCGCTCACCTGGCCTGCGGTGGAAGCTGCTCGCGCCCGGGATATGGGCGTGTTTGTTATCAGTCCTACGGATAAAGGCGGCAGACTCTTCGAGCCGCCTGAGAAGCTTGTAGATCTTTGCCGGCCGCTTTCTCCGATCATTTTCAACGATCTCTACTGCCTCGCACGCCCGGAGATTCACACATTGAGCGTCGGGGCGGCACGGCCGAGCGACTTCGATGAGCATATCGCCGCGCTGGAGTATTACGACAACGCCGCGGAGGCCGTCGCACCGATTGCTCAACGGCTCACGGATGAAATGGCACGTACGCTGGGGGCAGATTGGTGTGCCCGATGGGCCGAGAATCTCCCGGACTACACGGAAATTCCCGGAGAGGTGAACGTGCAGGAGATCCTGCGCCTCTGGAGTTACGCCAAATCACTCGACCTGATCGGCTGGGGCAAGATGCGCTACAACCTGATGGGGAACGCAGGACATTGGTTCCCCGGCGCCAACGCGGCGAGTTTCGACGCAGATCGCCTGCGCCAGGCCTTAAACGGTCATCCGTTCGCCGACCGGATTCCCTCAATCCTTAGCGAGGCCCATGCACTTCTGGTTGATACGCCGAAGAAGCGTCTGAGCCAGAGCGAAGGAGAACCATAAAAAAACGGGCAGGGAAAACCCTGCCCGTTGAGATCGCTTAATTGGTGGATTAGCCCACGAACTCGCGGATCGCGAGCGTGACGTTATGTCCGCCGAATCCGAAGGAGTTGTTCAGCGCGACACGGACTTTCCGCTCCCGTGCGGTGTGCGGCACATAGTCGAGGTCGCACTCATCATCGGGGTTATCGAGGTTGATCGTCGGCGGGACGACGCCGTGCTTCATGGCGAGGGCGCAAACGATTGTTTCCACGACACCGGCGGCTCCGAGAAGATGGCCTAGCATCGATTTCGTGGAGCTGACCACGAGGCCATTCTTCGCATAATCACCGAAGACTGCCTTGAGCGCCCGTGTTTCCGCAACATCACCAACGGGGGTGCTGGTGCCGTGGGCGTTCACGTAATCGACGTCGGTAAGATTCAGGCCGGCACGCTCGAGAGCGATCTTCATGCTGCGCTGCGCCTGCTCGTGGTTGGGCAGGGGAGCGCTCATGTGGTAAGCATCCGCTGTGAGGCCGTAACCAACGATCTCGCCGTAGATCTGTGCGCCGCGTTTGCGGGCATGCTCCAGTTCCTCCATCACGATCACGCCTGCGCCTTCGCTCATGACGAAGCCATCACGGTCACGATCGAACGGACGTGAAGCCTTCTCTGGGGCATCATTCCGGGTGGAAAGCGCCTTCATCGCGGCGAAGCCAGCGAGGCCCATCGGCGCAATGGCTGCTTCAGAACCACCTGCGAGGAATGCATCCGCGTCGTTGTCGCGGATCATTCGCCACGCTTCACCGATGGAATGCGCGGAAGTCGCGCAGGCACTGACCGGTGCATAGTTTGGACCCGCGAGGCCGAGATCCATCGAAACCAGACCACTTCCCATGTTCGAGATCATCATGGGAATAGTGAACGGGGAGACGCGTCCCGGACCTTTGTTCATCAGCACGGTGTGCTGATCTTCAAGTGTGCGAAGGCCACCGATTCCACTGCCGATGATCACACCGAAACGCTCGGGATTCGGAGCTTCCGTCAACCCGGCGTCGGACCAGGCCAGCTTAGCTGCGCCCATCGCGAGCTGAGAAAAGCGATCCGCACGGCGTGCGTCCTTCGGTGATTTAAAATACTTGGGCGGCTCGAAGCCTTTCACCTCACCGCCGATCTTGCAGTCATACTGGGCGGTATCGATCTGCGTTACATGTCCAATGCCACTCTTGCCTGCGACCAGATTGTTCCAAAATGTAGGGATATCGATACCAAGCGGCGTCACAACGCCCATGCCGGTAATTACAACTCTGCGGGAGTGGCTCATAAGTCGGGATTAAACGAGCTGGCTACCTCAGCCCGGATTGAGATTTGATGCAAATGGATTTTGGCTTGTAACGGGTACGGGAAATGCGGGGAGCGTCAGCTGGCTGCCTTCACTTCGATTACATCATGCGGAGCGCTTTCGCGCTGCCCGGCTGGTGTGACTCGGATGTAGCGCGCGTTGGAGCGGAGTTCCTCGAGATTTCTGGAGCCGAGGTATCCCATGCCGCTTTGGACTCCACCACAGAGCTGGAGGAGCACGGTATCGAGCGGGGCCGCCAGTTCTTTCAAGGCCTCCACGCCCTCGGCGGCGACCTTACGCACCGTGTCCTTGCTCGCGTGCCCATACCGGGCTGCACTGCCTGCCTGCATGGCTGCGTGTGAACCCATGCCGCGGTACTGCTTATAGAGCTTTCCGTTGATCTCCATCACCTGACCGGGAGCTTCCGGGCAGCCAGCAAGCAGACCACCGCAGACAACTGCATCCGCCAGGGTGAGCGCCTTGACCATATCGCCGGATTTGGCGATTCCACCATCGGCGAGGATTTTTACACCCTTCTTGGCGGCTGCACGGGAGGTGACATAAAGAGCGGTGAGCTGAGGAATTCCGACGCCGGCGATGATCCGCGTCGTGCAGATCGAGCCAGGGCCCTGGCCGACTTTGATCACGCTTGCTCCACAATCCGCCAGATAATCAACCCCCGCCGCGCTCGTAACGTTTCCGGCGATGATCGGTAGTGATGGAAAAGCTTCGCGGATCAGGCGCACCGTGTCTCCCACCCCCTTGCTGTGTCCGTGAGCCGTGGAAACTGCCACAACATCAATCCCGCGATCCACGAGTCCCCCGACGTGGGCGACGATACGTTCCCGATCCAACTCGCCGGTGGAAGAACGCGTCGCGGAAACACTGGCACCGCAGAGCAGACGGAATTTCTCGTCGCGGGATGGCTTCAACTGAGCGTGCCGCTCCTGCTGAATGCGCTCGATATCGCTGATGGTGAATAGCCCCCGGAGATGGTCCTCATTATCGACGACCAGCAACTTGTGGATCCCCACCTGTTCGGTGAAAAATTGGTCAGCCCTGGCAATCGGGTCGCGTCCAAGTTCGCTCTGCTGAATGGTATGCACCTGAGAGCGTGGGGTCATTGCATCGCTGACGCGGATCGCAGCGTAGCGCGGGCGAACGACATGGCCGGGCAGGAGACCGAGCAGTTTGCCTTGCTGATCGACCACCGGGAACGTGCGGAAAGCGTACCCTTTTTCGTCAATAGTACGGAGAACGTCACCGATGTACTGATCGGGCGAAACTTTGATCGGCTCCTGGATCAACCCGTGGACGTTATTCTTCACCCGGCTTACCTCCGAAAGCTGCTGGCGCTCCGGCATGTTGCAGTGGATCAGCCCGAGCCCGCCGTGCAGCGCCATGGCAATCGCCATCGGGGATTCCGTCACCGTATCCATATCTGCCGACACGATTGGAATCCGCAGGTGTAGCCCGTCCGCGAGTTTGGTCTCGAGGTTTGCATCTCGAGGCAGGATCTCCGAGTACAACGTCGCGAGAGTGACGTCGTCGTAAGTCAGCGCGACTCCGCGCTGTTCCGGGAAGAAGCTGTCAGCCGATCGGTAGAACTCGGCGTCGAGAGACGAAGAATGAGCTGCCATACGAGAGAATGACGACTGTCACTCAGAGCTGACAAGCGCCAAGTGTACAGTCGTTCAAAGCCGCGGAAGAGGAAAGCGCTCATTCGAATGTCCACAACGTGGGCATTTTGCGAGGACTTCCTGGCTCTGATCCTGAAATTCGAATCCGCACAACGTGCACCGGAGCACATGTTGGAATGCCGCCCGTTCCCTCTGACTCCGCCGGTACTCGTTCATGAACCACGCGATAAAGACCGGTCCGAGCATCAAAGCCAGAGAGATGAGCACCAGCGTGCTAAGATCGACGCGGAACATGGCAACTGATTATTGGGCAGGCTGAGTATCCGCGGAAGGGAGGTAAACATCGTTCCCCCACGAGATTGTCACAAAACCCCACGTGATCGGGGCAGGCGCTGGCGTAAAGGTCATCTTTGTCAGTGCATGCGATGCCTCTTCGTCGATTTTGCCATTCCCCGAGGAATGCCGCAGGAAACTGTACCGAATCTCCCCTGAATCACTGACACCTACGAGGAACTGGGCTGGCAGCAGGGCGGTTGTTGCTGCCAAACGAAGCTTGAAACTTCCCTGAAGTTGACGAGATGCCAATGCATCGGACACGGAAATAGCAGTCTGAACCGGAGGCTGTGGTAGCTCGGCAGGAGGTGGTGGAGTAGTGGCGTCCTCCAGGAGCTCCAACCCGCTCCGGCCTGCCGGGAGTGGTACTGGTTCAACGCGTGCAGGCGCCGGCTTTGGCCATGTGCGTACCATGGCGTAGGATGGTTGATAAGGGATCTGTTGAATGCCGGGAACGCTCGCCCGGGCCGTTGCGGCGCTCAATGCGGGATCTTCCGCCGCAATCCACGCCAGCAGAGCCTGATGCTCCGGAAGATCAGGGGAGAGAACTGTTACCTGCGGTGCAATCGGAGGGATTGTGACCCGTTGGGGATAGGTCACTTGGAACAGGAAGAACGCCGCGACGTGTGCCAGTAACGACAGCACGATGAGCCCGAGGAAAATCAGCGGGAATCGCCGCTCCGCATCCCATTGGAATGCGCTCGTCCTCGGTGTTTGTGGCTCACTCACTGGGCGACAGGAGCGGTGGCAAGGACGACAGAAAAACCCTGCTTGAGCCCGAGATTCGTGATGCGCATCACCAGGTCGTAAGGTGTATTGCGATCTGCCTTCAGGATCAGCGACCTCTGTTTCACGCCGCCTGCCGCGAGTTGTTCCGCAAGCTCTTCCACGCTAACCTGGTGGTCCCGGAAGTAGATTGTTGGCACTGGAGCGGCCGTGATGCTTACGATTTCCGGGTTCTGCTGCGGTCCGAGAGTAAAGGAAGAGAGAGGGAGCGCAACGGAGATGCCCGGCTGCAGTACAAAACGCGAACTCAGCGCAAAAAGCGCAAGAACGAGAAAGAGCACATTGATAATCGGCAGTACGTGGAAGAGTGCCGGATGAAACTGGACCGTGCGCGTGAGCTTCACAGGTGAGGAAGGCTACTCCAGCCCTTTGCGAATTGTGCGACGCGGCGAGTCGAATTCGATGATCTCAACGCTGCTCGCACGGTTGTCCACGATCAGATTTACAATCTCAATGCCTGCGCGCTCCATGTCATGCATCAAGGCATTCACCCGGGAGGAGATATAAGAGTAAGCAACCGCGCAGGGAATGGCGACCACCAGGCCCGCTGCTGTCGTGAGGAGACTCTGGTAGATGCCGTTCGAGATATCCGTCGAACTGGCATATCCACTCTGGGAGGAGATATTTACGAAAGCGTCGATCAAGCCGGTCACCGTTCCCAGTAGGCCGATCAGGGGAGTGACCAAGGCGATCGTGCCGAGCATCGCCAATCTTCGCTCGAGACGTGGCACCTCCAGTTGTCCCGCCTCCTGCACGATCTCCTTCAGTTCCGTGCGAGGGGCATCATGCCTCAGGATGGCTGCATGAAGCACCCGGGCGACAGGAGAAGCGGTGCTGGCGCATTCCATCTGCGCCTCGGCCCAGCGCCGGTGCTGGATGAGGTTCGCCAGGCCTCGCATAAATTCACCCACGCGGATGGTGGCACGATAGAAGTAGGTCACTCGCTCGAGAAAAACCGCGCCACCGAGAACACTACAGAGCAGGATCAGCCACATTAAAGGGCCGCCTTTTTGCATGTAGTCGATCATGGCGACCTTTTATAGGCTAGGTGGAATTCGCTGGCAAGGGGCGGTACGCGCTGGAAGAAAAGCAAAATTCCGCCACGCGCCCCACTTCGGGGGTACGAATCCAAGTCAGTCATGCACGCAGAAGCTGAAATCAATTTTGACTGCTCAGGGTGTGGCCAGCATCTCTGTGCGGATGCCGCAGCGGCGGGCCAGGCAACCACCTGTCCTGCTTGCCATGCCACAGTGACCGTTCCTCAGGAGGATGTTCTTGGTAGAATTGCTGCGATTACAAATCTGGCGGGAGGCTGGAGTGAGCCGGAGTATGAATCGCCCCGAGCTGCTGAGGCACAGGAATCAGAGGGGGCGGCCCTTCGCGAGCAATTGATCGACGCGATGCGAGTTCGCTCACGGATGGAACGGGAACTTGCTGCGGCGCGGGTGGAAAATGAAGCGCTGCAAGCTCAGCTTCGACGTGCGTGGGAGGAGCGGGATCAACAGACCGCTAGCGCAGAACGGGCGAAATCCGAGAGGCACGAATTGGATAAGGAGCGTGCGGATCTGCTGAGTGAGCGGGACGAGTTACGCCAGCGCATCAGCAGTCAGCAGGAGGATCTTGGTGCACGCGAGCAGGCAGTTCATCATCTCCAAGAGAAGCTGAAAGCAGCGGAGGCGGAGCGGGTGACGCTTTCGCAGGAACTGATTCCGCTTCGGAAAGAAGCAGAACAGCTGCGCAGTCGGGCTTCGCTAGTGGAGCCGCTCGAGAAAGAGGTGGCGAGTTTACGGAAGGATATCGCCTCCAGCCGTGACGCTAATGAATTTCACACTATACGACTCCGGGCGGAGATGGCGGAGAAAACTCAGAAGGAGCAACTCTGCGAGCTGGAGAATCTGCGCGCCGAGAAGGATCGGCTCGAGAAATCTGCCGAAGAGCTGCGCAAGGAGCTTGCTGAGAGCAATGAACGCTGCGCTGCAGAGGCTCGGAAACTGGAGGAGCTTGCCGACGGAAAAGTGCAGCGGGACAACGCAGTACTTCGCGCAGTGCTGGGGAGACAGAAGGCCGAGCTGGAGAACTGTTATCGCGATCTGAAGCGTTACCGCCGGGCTCAGCTCGGAGTCCGCCTGGCTTACGCGCTGTTTGCTCTGGGGCTCCTTGGAGTTGCTGCGTTTGCGCTACAGATGCTGCCGGGAGTCGCAGACTTCCTGAAAAACCTGTAGAAAGCACTCAGTAATCCACTGCTGAGTACCGCTTCTTATTCTGTTCCGATCTCCCGGAACAGAGCTTTAAGCTCTCAATCCGCAGCCACCAACTTTCCTATTAGAGAGTGGCTGCCTCGCTAGGACTCGAACCTAGACAAGCAGAGTCAGAATCTGCTGTGCTGCCAATTACACCACGAGGCACCGGTAAGGGAGGGCTAAGCTACACTCTCAGCGTCGGTTGTAAACCTATTTTTGCTGAAAAGTTTTGCCTCGGGCCCATCGCAGTTTTTTTGCATGGTGACAATTGGCGGCGGACGGGGCCTGAGTGTTGAGTTCTTTGCACGAGCAGCTAAAGTGGCCGAGGCGTCCAGCATGGGAGAGCCGGGACGGCTCTGCCACCTTGGAACTTCGCCGCGAGCCTGCAACGAAGCTGTCCGTACGGCCCGGAAGGTAAGCGGCCAAAGTGTGAATGGAGTGGCAGAAAGGATCTTTTGAGAGCCCCGACGACACTTTCGAGTGCCCCGCACACCCTCAAAAGAGCCAGCGAGGATCTCCAAAGCGATTTCGGCACACAAAAAAGCGTCTCGGCCGGTCTCCAAAGATCTCCGCGATCACTTTGAAGGGCCACTGGGGAGGT
>CBINJX010000154.1:0-8356 GCA_966251085.1 uncultured Verrucomicrobiales bacterium | reverse complement strand
CAGGAGGGATGCCCACTTGGCACTTTCACTCGGCACTTGGCACTTTCAGAGGAGTGCTCAGAAGTCAGTAAACAGCCCTGGCGTCGCCACCCTCACCCGCTCCGATCCGCCAGTGCGTGGCTCTCAACTCAATACTCTCAACTATTCACTTTCAGAGGAGATCACCCTGAACGCACGCCACCTGAGTACACGCTCCCCACTGGAGTGCAGCAACGGATATTGGCGCTACCGTTTTAATTCCCCACCACACGTAATCGGATAAATCTCTGGCTTCCGCCGGAGACTGGCACCGTGTCCCTTCGACTGATTGTCTCAGTGCCGTCACCGTTGTTCACGGCGGAACCGATCTGAACGGAATCACCCAGGCTCCACTCTCCGAGGCTCATCGAGGTATCGACGAAATACTGCACGTTCTGCGCACTCAGACTGCGCCGGTACCGCAGGGTCAGATAGGGACCCTCGCCGCTCTCGGACTCCAAAGAAACGTCAGATATGCCGCCCCCGTCGGAAATCCGAGGATCCAGTCCGGCAGCAAACTCGGCGAGGTTGCTCAGCCCGTCACCATCCGGATCCGCGGCGTGACCGCTGATCGCTGGATTTTCCAGTTCAGCAGGACTGAAGAAAAGATTCTGCCATCCCGCAAAGTTGATAGGAGCGAGAGCTGCGGGGGTTCCGCCGTTTGCCGCTGACACGCGCCAGTTCCCGGAATCGTTTGCGAAGGCTCTCCAGTTGATCCGCTCCAGAGACGGCCCCGTACCATCCGCAGAGATTGGCCACGGCGCTACGTCATCGTATGTGACCGAATCGACATCGATGTACGGCACAACCAGCTGGCCGTTGTTGGTGTAAGGTGTTCCGGGCTTCTGCACGGCAAGAGTTTCGCCCCCATTGGAAAGAGCACCGGGATATTGGTAAATCGGCACGCTGGCAGGAATCCCGTACCGGCTCCGGAACGTCTCGGGATCGATCTCCGTCAGGATCATAAACTGACGGGGTGCCAACGTAAGTCCTGCAGGCACCTGCCACGCCGATGCCGTCGAGCCGAGACCATCAACACGCCAAGTGTTCGCCGGATTGAGTGGATCAAACAGAGGCACGGAAGAGCCAGTGATGTTGCGCAGTTCCAGATATTCGTCTGCACCGGTCACCGGATTGTACATTATCTCCGTGATCACTACCGGTCCGAGAAGAGGGCCGGAATTTGCGCTTCCCAGCGTTACCGCCGCTTGCGCCGAAAACGCTTCCCCACCCATGCTGGTGACATATCGTCCAAAGCTCACGCCTCGCGCAGCGGCGCCAAACTTGAACCCGTGCGTGTACCCGGTGAGGTTACCGGCGGAATCTGCGGATGTCAGCCGAACTTCGTCTCCGCCCTGGCTCAACCCGAAGCTGCTTCCAGCTCCGGGCGTCGCATTGAAATCAGCCTCGGTGAATACGACGTACCCACCCGGAGGAATCACTGTGTCGCCCGGAATCCGGAACTTCTTGGGGACAGTGGTATCATCACTGAGGAACCATCCGCCAATGCTTGCGGGCTGAGCGGTCGGGTTAAAGAGTTCGATGGCATCCTGCTGTGGGGCAACCGGATTTGGCAGAACCTCGTTAACGAGCACTGCGGGCACGGTCGGCTCCGGGTCATCCGCTCCGGGTGATCCACCGATTGCAGCGCTTGCGCGCCAGTTCACCGGATCGTTAGGATTAGAATTACTGTTCGGGTTCACTGCCACGATCGAGTTTCCGAAGCCATCCGCAGCCGCGGGCCAAGGGGAGTGATCGCTGTAGCTCACGGAAAAGATGGTGTTCCCGACTACGTCCCGCAACGTGAGCAGTTCACCACTATTCGAGAGACTGGAGAGAGGTCCGTAAACGCCTGCGATCGGCACACCAGGATAGCGCGAGGCAAACAAGGCCGGATCTTTCACCAGTACCGCGAACGCCCCGGGTGCCAGCGAAGCCCCCGAGGGGAATGTGAAGCTGATGCCATCCGTGAATGCCATCCCATTCAGGTTCAGTGTCTGGGCGCCGACGTTCTTCAACTCCAGGAACTCGAATTCATCGGAGTTCGCACTCCCCTGCTGCGGATTGTACATGATCTCGGTCAGCAGCAGCGGGACCTGTCCGGCAACGACGAATGTCGCCTCGATCAAGGGACTCCATTCACCATTGGTATTCCGCACCCGCGCACGCACCTCCGTCGTCTGGGAAATAGTGATCGCGCCCGTGTACGAGATCCCCTGCGAAGCGCCCCCAACGGCACGCGGATCCTTCCCGTTTGTCATGTAGTAGATCGTTCCAGCTGAATTCGGATTGCTGATCGTCACTTGGAAACCCGCTGCGACATTTCCTCCGTTCTGGCTGAGTACGGGTGCTCGCGTCGCCGGCCAGAGTCCCTGGGATACAAACAAACCCTGAACGAACGGCGAGCCCGACTGTGTGTCGTCGTAGAAGCCATCGAAGAGAACCGTACGCCGGCTCGGCACATTCACGATCGATCCCGTGTTGCCACCGCTCAGGGTGAATCGTGTCCGGTCGCTCCCAACCCCGTTCAGCCATGTCCCAAGGAACTCACTGAAGCTCCCGATCAAGGGCTGGATTTTGCCTCTCAGCTCACTGTACCGCGCGGTGACGTTTGCCGTGTCGAGCGCACCGTTGTTGAAGAAATGCTTCTGAATGCGATCCGCAAAGAGCAGACGCCACTCGGGGCTCTTGCGTAGCTGAGTGTAGAGAAGCTTTGCGGGGACAGATTCTGAGGTGACGTTCGAGCTGTTGAGATCGCCTGTGAATGTGCCCCGGTACGCGGGGTTTCGACTGAACCCGCCGAAGCCGCCCTCCCCGTCCCACACGGAAAACCGGTAGCGCCCCGATGGGGAGCGTTCGCGGTCCATCACATAGTTGTTGCCGGGCCAGTCCGCCATCGCGGCATAGGCATTCAGGATGAGGTAATCGGCGATGTTCACCACATCCACCCGGTCCATGTACCCCTGATAGTTGGCGTAAATGGCAGGGTCCCGGGTCCGCGCGTACGCCACCATTTCGTTATAGGCAAGGACGTCACCATCGGTAATCGCGGTGATGTACCGGACATCAAACTTCGAAGTAGTCCCCCGAGCCTCCTGGAAGAACTTCTCACGCGGACGCTCGCAGATGTTGTAATACCCTTTGTAGATCCCGTTCACGAAGAGCGTGACGAAATCACCGCGTACGGTGACCTGCCCCATGTCGAGGTGGAGACGCCGGGTAAACTCGTCGCGGATGAACGGATTGCTGATATCGTTCTTCCCCGCGCGCAGCCGGATGTTTTCATAACTCCCAACCACAGAGCCGGGAATCAGCGGGTAGTTCAGTGGACGCTGATGAAGGTCGTCGCGGAAGAAAAGGTTCAGCTGCGGTTTCTGCGTTGAACTCGAACTCCAGGCGGAGGTGCTGGTCGGACTCGAGTTCTGCTGGTCGAGCACATAACGCGGCCGGGAATATGGACTTCCGGCGGCACGAAGCCCCGCGTCGATGCGCAGATCCGGCGTGGCATTGTCGTGCAGGATCTCGAAACTGACCGGTCGCTCCGCTGGTTTGCCCGACTGCATCGGTGCGTTGTAAGCCATCGGGTCCGGAGGAACACTGGGCGAGGTCAGGTTCCCCGAGGTATTCCCGATGTATTGGCTCCAGATTCCGCTCGTATAGGCAGAGCTGCTGTTCGGGGAGATCGCAAAGATTCCAAACGGACGGTAGAGAGCCCTCTGGATATCACCTGTGATACACACCGCCGGTAGCGAGCGCCGCGCGGCGGACTGATTGATCAGATAGGTGTGCGTCACCGTATCCGAGGGAACCCACCCCTCCCGGAACCCACGTACCCGGAAAACTGCGCCACTGCTCGGAACGGTGATTGGTCCCGTGACGGCGGCGCTTGACGGAGTTGGTTCACTTCCATTTGTCGTGTAGCGAAGGGTCGCTCCGGCAGTGGTGGTGGAGAATGTCACCACGATGCTCGACGGATAGAATTTTCCCGGATTGTTAACCGTCGGCGGTGCCACGATTCCATCAAAGAGTGTCCCGGTATTCTGGGCGCCGGGCGTAGGTGTGTCTGAATATCTCCAGAGACCGGTTGTTGTCCGGGTGTAGCTATGGAACGGCCCCTGACGCGGGAATGAAGGCGCGATCTGGCTCACGAGTGCGCCGCTCATGTCGTAAAGGCCGACGTATTCGCCATCCTTGCTCAGAGAGAAGTTGGTGTGCAGGTACCCGCCAGGATTGTTCCTGAGATCCAATCCATCGGCGAAAACCACCAGGTATCCACCGGCCGGAATGGTGATGTTCGGAAAAATCCACTTCCGCGTTTCGCCGGGATCATCCGTGAGCGACCACCCGGTGAGGTTCACATCCTCCGCCCCTGTATTGTGAAGCTCAATCCAGTCCGCCGCGGAATCCGGCCCCTCCGCCGTCGCTTCCTCCTCTTCCCCTGTTGGTTCAGGCACCGGCTCGACGGTTCCCACGTGGTATTTCCATGTGGTGTTTCCGGCGGAGAGGGTCCGCCCCGATCCCGTACGCAGATCCGCCCGCATGAAGAGATCGGTGCTGCTGATGTTGGAGTTATGCACCTGGACAGCCAGCACGTTGCTTCCTTCCTTCAGCAGGCGCGATGGCAGATCGAGCGAGATTGTCTCGTTTAGAGGCGAGCCGGTATTATCTGAATCCGCCACCACGTCGTGTGGTGTAAACGTGTTCGGCAGCCCGATTCGGCGACGGGCGACCTCCACACCATTGATGTACGCCACGAAACCGTCGTCATACTGAACCACGAGCTGCAGGGGAAGCGACTCCCCCACCGCCGCGACATCCGCATTGAAGACAGTGCGCATGTAAACCGAGGTCGCCTTGTTCACCACCTGCGTGGCGAGATTCGTCGTGGGTACCGTGCCATTCACCGACCCGGCTCCGATCGGCCCGGTGCCACTCGCCCATTCGCCATCGTCGAAATTCACCTGCCCCCACGGCACATTCAGCTTCCCGGAGCCGAGTAGGGTTGGATCGTAAAAGTTCCCCGAAGGCTCCAGCACGCCTGGCAGATAGCGCCATTGATCACTGTAACTGACCAGTGTGACCGCAGGTGTGCCCGAAATCCGCAGATCGGCGCGGATGTAGAACGTAGCGTCGTTGGCGTTGGCATTCAGCGCATGGATGGCGAGCACATTGTTCCCGTCCGGCTGAAGTAAAGACGCCGCGCTTCCCAGAGTGATCGATTCCCCGTAGGTGACGGTCGGGATCGGCGCCGTCGAGGAAAAGGTCTCACGATTGTAGGCGGGTTGATCGTGGAAAATAAATTTCCCCGGCGGCCCACCGTTGCGTCTCGCGACCTCGACACCATTGAGGTACGCCACAAAGCCGTCGTTGTATTGGACGATCAACTGCAGCGCATCGGAACGTGCGGCATCCGTTTCGGAAACAGTGAAGGCGCGGCGGAGATAGAGTGTGGGAGTGAGATAGCGGACCGACGCCTCCACCCGAGTGGC
The DNA here is from genome assembly GCA_966251085.1 of uncultured Verrucomicrobiales bacterium. GTDB lineage: Bacteria > Verrucomicrobiota > Verrucomicrobiia > Chthoniobacterales > Chthoniobacteraceae > CBINJX01. Next base: position 2,849 of record CBINJX010000154.1, on the reverse strand, counting down.
GATCGGAACTGCCGGTTGAGCGCTGAATGACCCAAAACCAAACGGCCCGGGAGCCATGGGCCAGGCCGAGTCGTCGAACGAAGGGCTTTGCCACGGTAGCCCGGCCCCCATCCGAGGGGTACCATTGGTAGCATACTGCAGCAGACGATCCGATGCGCCGGCCATGATCTCGTTGAGAACAATGTCTGCACGGAGAGGGACAGCCAGTGACAGGATAAAAAGAACAACGGCAGACGCGAGGGAACGCTGCCCGGAGGGGGGAGTAGGGGGCACAGGATGAAAACTGTGCGCCAATACAGAGCATTTATGAACGGCTGCAGCAATTTTAATCTTGCAAGCCTGGACGCGATTCGCTCCCTCACGGCGGTTCATGTCAACCGAAGACACCCGACAGTACTGGATGGTAAAGCAGGAACCCGAGGCCTACTCATGGGACGACTTTGTCCGGGATGGTTCCACCGCATGGACCGGAGTCCGGAACTTTCAGGCGCGGAATAACCTTCGCAATATGCGTCGGGGGGACCGGGTGCTCTTTTACCACAGTGTTTCCGAGAAAAAGATCGTGGGCATCGCGGAGGTAAGCCGCGAAGCCTTTCCTGATCCCACTGCAGAAGAAGGGAAGTGGGACTGCGTGGAGCTGAAACCAGTGCGCCCACTGGCAACGGGAGTCTCCCTCGAGCAGATCAAAGGACATCCCGTGCTCAAGGATATTCCCCTGGTAAAGCAATCCAGATTATCGGTTATGCCGCTCCAGCAGAGCGCGTTTGAAGAGATCGTCCGCCTGTCAGAAGGAAATTAGCGCTCGACTTTCCGCAGACGCGTGATAATAAAAATTACTTCCCAGCATGAGGCCCCTGTTTGAACTAATCATTATTGCCCTGGTCGTGTTTGCGGGCTGGAACCAGCCGTTTAAAGATCATGCGGCTGCTTTGTTTCCGAATGCTGGCATCCAGCCCAGCCGCACGGCGGTAGCTGCGCAGCGGGCGGCACGCATGGAAGGATATCCAGCGGGCTCATCGCAGGTGCCTCCCAGGACTCAACCCCTCTCCAAGAACCCGTCCTGGATGTGGAGCGAAACATCCATGGACCGTCCCTACAAATCGAATGGAAACGTCAATCGCTGAGCACATCTTCCGAACGATCGCCCTCCTCGGGTTCCTCGCCCTGGTTGTTATCCTTGGATGGAATGAGCCGATCAAATACCGGTTCATGAGCCGTGCGGAGATTTATGCGCTCGAGAATCCGCAGGTTGCCGCTCCAGGCTCGGACAAGAGTTGGATGTGGGATAAAACCCGTAAGGGTAAGCTGGACCAGGGCGCATATAACCGCTCCAGCGGCGTGACTACCTACGGAGGCGGCGGCTTCTTCGGTCGCTAAGATAAAGAAAACGATCTCCCCTCGCTGGCCGCTGTCGCAAGGCAGCGGCCTTTTGTTTTGGGCGATAGAACGGTATCAGGAGAAAAAAATCATACGATCCGGACGATTTGACTGCAGGGTCGGGGTGACATTCCCAGGTGGCAGAGCCGGCTCTTCTCTTGCGCAAAAGCGGCGGGACGCCGCTGCCACTCCAGCCGTTCGTGCAAAGATCTGTCCAAATCGTATGAGCCTCGAAAGAACGCCGATTGGAACGATCGCGAGCATTGATGCCGTTCTCCCTCTCTTGAGGATTTTGCCTGCCCCGTTCCGGCCACAAGAATGCATTTCCTCCCCAGGCGCAAAGCGCGTCATTTCTCCCTCTCTCAGAGGAAATTCCCGTCCCGCAGTTGCGAACCGGGACATCCCGGGAAAAGTTTGAAGAAACCGAACCCCTTCTCGTCCTACAGGACGACTTTTCACGTTATGAAATTCCCTTTCCTCCCCAAGAGCCTCCTGGCTCTCACTTTGGGTGCATGCCTCATGGCACCGGCATCGAGCTATGCGGATCGCAAGATCAAGATCCGCCGCGATCTCGACGGTGACGGGCACTACAATACCAAGACTTACAAGATCCCGAGCCGTGGTTATTACGGCAATGGTCATCACCACCGCCACTACGGGAATTACGGATATCGCAGACCCTACTACCGGCCATACAACTATTACGGCTATTCACGGCCATACTACGGCTATGGACCATCCTTTGGTGTCTCCTTCTACAGCCGTCCCTCCTATTATTATAGCGAGCCGGCCTACTACTCGGAACGTTATGTTTATCGCAGCACACCGAGGGTTTCCGGATCGTACTCGGACAGTCTGGCCGTGGACGTTCAGCAAGCCCTGAAGCGCCGCGGTTATTACAAGGGAGGTATCGATGGCGACATCGGACCTGCCAGCCGCTCTGCGATCCGCGCTTACCAATCCGACCGCGGTCTTCCCGTGACCGGCCGCATCGACCGCGCCCTCGTGGATGCGCTCGGGATCGGGTAACGATTACCCCCTTTTAATCCTACTCTCCTGAAACCGCACTCCAGCAGAAGGAGAGTAGGATTACGATTAAGAGAGACTGCGAATCGGATCCGATGGCGCTCCGTCGTTCACCCCCTCCCTCTCAACTCCTCTGAAAGTGGATAGTTGAGAGTATCGAGTTGAGAGCCGTGCATCGGCAGATCGAAGAGGTAGAAGTAGCGGACGCCTTACTGATTACGGATTACTGATTACTTACTTCACCACCTTCACGCGCCCCGATCGTTGGCTGCTCAACATCCCACGGTTTGACATCCGGAACACTCGCCGCTTAATCGCGATTGTGTTCCGGATTTTTTTTGCGCTCACAGCTCTGCTGGGCGCTGCCTCGCTCAGCGCGCAGACAGCTCCGGCCCCGGCACCATCGGCTCCTCCTTCACCGCCGCAAAGCGCCACGGTGTACACGG
>CBINJX010000153.1:0-8446 GCA_966251085.1 uncultured Verrucomicrobiales bacterium | reverse complement strand
TCCGGGGGTGTTACCCCCGGCTATTCTCCACCATCCCTGCCGGGATGAAATGCAGGGGAATGTTAAACTGAATGGCGACAGGTCTGTTAGCCTAGGCTGAGCAGCTCCCTTGGAGCTGAGAAAAGCCAAGTGAGAAGCGGCATTCGGGCTCATCTGTCCTATCAAGTCCCATCCGTCCTCCTGCGTCCCATTCAACTTCTGTGCCACGGAGAGGCTCTGGGGGTATAAAATTAAGGGGTGAGGGTCTGAATTTAAGGGGGCACCCTCTGGATTTAAGATTCATCCCCTGTTGCCAGAACTCATTCCTTAGCCGTTTAGAAATGAATCCTAAAGTTTATCACTCATCTCTTAGCCGCTAAGGAATGTTTCTCAGCTCGTAAGGAACATTCCTTAGCGGTTAAGAAAAATTCCTTACGGTTTATCACTCATCCCTTGGCTCGTAAGAGATGTTCCTTACGAGCCAGGGGATGTTTCTCAAAAATTGAGAAACATTCCTTACGCGCTAAGGAACATCTCTTGGAGTTTATCACTCGTTTCTTACCGGGAACGGAACGAGTGATAATTCGTAAGGGGTGGGCCTTACGGGAAACGGAACGGGTCTGGCGGGGCGTTGTTCGCTCCCCGCAGGTTGGCAGATGTTGCTTCGCGCCTGCCGGTCACCTCTGCCCAGCTATCAAACCAACGCGATCACCCGCGAGATGTGCAAAGCCCCAGAAAGGGATCCACCGGCGCTGCCAACATTCCCTCAAACAAAATCGCCGTTCCGGTTTCCCGGAACGGCGTTTTGAAAAAGGAGCGGTAAGCGCGCTTGAGTTCCGCGAGGTACTGGGCACCGATCGCGCCATCGACCACACGGTGATCGGCGCTGATCCCGATCGCCATCCGCTGACCGGCGACGATCTGATCGTTCGGGCCGACGACCGGCTTCTTCACGATCGCGCCGACGGAGACGATGAGCGACTGCGGCGGATTGATGATCGCGTCGAAGAACTCCACGCCATAAGCGCCGAGGTTCGAAACCGTGATCGTGCCGCCCTGGTACTCGTCCGGCTTGAGCTTCTTATTGCGGGCGCGAGTGGCGAGATCCTTCACTCCCTCGGAGATCTCCTTGAGTCCCTTCTTCTGGGCATCGCGGATCACCGGGGTGACGAGACCTTCCTCGACAGCCACGGCAACCGAGAGATTCACGCTGCCGTACTGGATGATTGCATCCGGGGTAAAGCTGGCGTTGACCGCCGGAACCTTTACCGCTGCGGCGATCACGGCCTTCAGCACGAAGTCGTTTACCGTCAGCTTCGGACCACCGGCGGCTTCGCTGGCGGCATTCAGCTCGCCACGAAGCTTCATGAGCGGAGCGGCATCGACCTCGATGTGGAGATAGAAATGCGGGATCTGTGTCTTGCTCTGGAGCAGACGGTCGGCAATGACCCGGCGCATCCCGGTGAGCGGGATCGTCTGGTCACCGGCGCCTGCTGTCACGGCGGGAACCGGAGCAGCGGAAACGGCGGTGGTACCAGCGGCACCCGGCCTGCCGTAACCTGCACCTGCGGCGGGAGCGGTGACCGTCGTACCAGCCTGAACGTCGCGAGCGATCACGCGTCCGCCAGGGCCAGTGCCCTGCAGGGTCGAAATATCGACGCCCTTTTCCTGGGCGATTTTGCGAGCGAGCGGAGAACTCTTTACGCGAGCACCACCGGTGCTGGGCACTGCAGTTGGAGCCGCGGCAGCGGGAGCGCCGTATCCGGGAGTCGCACTGGCAGCGCTGGTTTGCGTACCGGCGGCAGCGGCGGGCTGGGGCTGGGCCTCTGCTTTTGGTGCGGCGGCGGGAGCGGGAGCGGAGCCCGGCGCGGGAGGTTTTTCTCCCTTGGCGAGGAGCAGCGCGATCTTGGTGCCGATTGGCACTTTCTGCCCCTCTTTCACGAGGTACTCGTGAAGCAGACCATCATCGAACGACTCCATTTCCATCGTCGCCTTGTCTGTCTCCACTTCGGCGATGACATCACCGGCCTGGACTTTATCGCCGATTGCTTTGCGCCACTTGACGAGGGTACCCTCCGTCATGGTGTCCGCGAGCTTTGGCATTTCGATGTAGATGGCCATGGGAAAGGATAGCTGAAAAAAAGTTACAGAAGCGGCTGATTTAGCCCAAGAGAAGCGGGAGGGAAACAAAAACTCGGATTGCTGCAACGCTGTGTGATGCCCAGTAACACGGCATCCCGGAGGTCACCCGTTCTCCGTCTCCCGTTGCCGGGCGTCGTTGATCACCCGGTCGAGAGCCTGCATGTCCACCGGTTTGGTGAGATGCGCAAAGAATCCAGCCTCCCGACTGCGTCGCACGTCCTGCTCCATCCCAAAGCCGCTCAGGGCAATCCCGAGGAGATGCGGATGCATTTTTCGAAGTTCGATCATCAGGTCGTAGCCGTTTCCATCCGGCAGCCCGATATCGGAGATTACCAGGCCGCAATCATTCTGACTCCCGAGGTTCTGAGCGGTCGCGACATCTGCTGCTGCAAAAACCTCATGCCCGCGACGCTTTAGCAGGCGCTCGAGGATTGCCCGGGTCTCGTCATGATCTTCGACGAGGAGAATGCGGAGCGGCACCGGGCCGGCGGCAGGTGCAGGCGAGGGTTTCTGTGGTTCCAGCTCGGCAGCGCCCGCAAAAATGAGCGGCAGGGTGATCTGAAACGTAGTCCCCTGTCCCAAACCGCGACTTTCCGCCCAGATCTTGCCGCCATGGGCTTCAATGAGTTTGCGCGAGATCGCCAACCCGAGCCCAAGTCCGCCGAAACGATGTGCAGCTGGATGCTGGACCTGCTCGAACGCATGGAAAATGCGCTCCAGGTTTTCCTCTGCAATTCCAAGTCCCGTATCAATGATTGAGATCTGGATCGTGCCCCGGTCGGGATTGCGCGAGTGAATCATAATCCGCCCCCCGGGTGACGTGAATTTTGCAGCGTTCTTCAGCACGTTCCAAAAGACCTGCTGCAATCGTACCGGGTCGGCATCTACTTTCCGATCGGGCGCAGAGAGATCGACATGCATGCTCAATCCCCGGGCCTCGATCGTGGAGCGGACGGTATCGATCGCCTTGTCGATCACCGCGTAGAGGTCGAGAGGTTTGCGATCCAGATGGAACTTGCCGCGTGTGATCCGGGTGAGGTCGAGCAGATCATCGATCAGCCGTGCCTCGAGTTCCACATTGTGGCGAATTAATGCAAATCCCTCGCGGATGTCGGGCGGAACCTCGGGGGAACGCTCCATTTCTCCCGCAAGCATGAGCACCGGACTGAGCGGAGTTCGAAGCTCATGGGAGAGCGCCGCCAGAAAATCGTCCTTGGCGCGGTTGGCGTTCTCCGCGGCTTCTTTTGCGGAGTAAAGCTGCCGGGAGGCGATCCGTTCTGCGGTGACATTGGTCATGACGCCGATCATCCGCAAAGGCCGCCCATCCGAGTCCCGAAGGGCCCGGCCCCGGTCTCTCCAGTAACGGGCTTCGCCGTCCTTTCCGATCATCCGGTATTCCACATCGAACGGTTCTCCCGCTTCCACATGCCTCTCCAGGGCAGTGACGGCACGAGGGCGATCCTCCGGGGCAATCACACTGGTCCACGCCTCCAGCGTCGAAGGAAACTCCCCGGGAGCGTACCCGAGTGCTTCGCCAAGATCTCGGTTCCATACGATCTCCCCGGTTTGGATGTTCAATTCGTAAACGAGATCAGTCGCAGACTCAGCGGCAATGCGGAAGCGCTCCTCGCTTTCACGCAGCAGGCGGTTTGTATTTGTGAGCGCCTCGGCGCGGCTGACAGCCTCGGACTCCAGCTCCTCTCTCCGGTCGAAAACCGCATTCATGACACCTGCCACCGTCCCGATCTCGTCTTTGGTCACAATCGGTGCACGTGCTGCGGTATCCCCTGCGGACCGCCTCCGGAGTGTGCCGTTGATCAGCTGGAGTGGATGCAGCACGCGCCGTTGAATCAGGAAGATGATCAGCGCATTGGTAACGATGAGCAGGAGAATGAAAAGGGAGGCCCCCATCCAGATTATGCGAGTCGCCCCCTCCCGGATGGGAGCTTGATCCAGCCTCACCAGAACGGCTCCTGGTCTGAGTTCCAGGTCGGTTTGCTGAAAGTCGCTCAGGAGCAGTGGACTGGCGATCTGAAACTCCCCGGTCGCTGCGAGTTCCGTCGTAACGGTTTTTCCATCCCGCAATGCCATGGCCAGGGCAGGGATTGCCTCGGGCCACGGGAGTTGAGCCAAAGGGGCGTCATTGAACTCATTGCGCGTACAGGCCAGCACCCGAGGGAGATGATTCCCGGCAACGACGATGAGATTGATATCTTGTTCCGCGCCGATGGAGTATACGAAGCGCTGCAGGTCCACCCGGCGGCTCGCACTTTCCGCAGCATAGTTGACTGCGTGGCAGACGATCTCCGCTCGCGCTTTTGAGGAGTGAAGGAGAATGCTGTTGAGCGCGTAACGGGCCAGCCACGCGGTCACCGCAATCGCGATCAGGTTGATGGCAATCGATGGCCAGATCAGCCTCCAGTGCAGCGTTTTGGACCATTCTTTGCCCCACATGAGAGGGTCACTTGGATGCCTGATTATCCAGGTCCACGACCATTGCAGAAGATTGCACTGGCCCGGTGATTAGTCCAGTAGCCCGGAGCGCCACTGCAGTCTCATCGATTGATTTCTCCAATATTCCACCTCTGGTAAAATAAACGGACTGCTCCCGGCTCCGCACCATTCGGACTCCATCCAGGCCGGCGGCAAACGTCTCCGGTGTAGCACCACTATGTCTGGCCATGATACGGCAGGCTTCTTCCGGATGCTCTTCGGTAAACTGAATAGCACGGTCGAGGGCGCGCCCGATGCCAACGAGATCCGCATGCCGGGAACTAGGCACGGTAGTTCCCACGGCCAGTACATCCACAATCTCCCGGGGAATCGCCTTTGAAGTGAAGATCACCTTCGCCCCCGGCTGCTTCAAGAGCTCGTCGGCTAACGGTGCATAGGTGACTGCTGCAGCGATTTCCCCTCGTGCAAAAGCCATCGGCATATTGGGACTGGCCATTGGATGCAGCTTTACGGCATCGAGCGGAAGACCCGCTTTCTGCAGGGCCCGGGTGACGAAGAAATTGTCCACTGTCCCGGGCTGCGCTGCCACGACTTGGCCGCGGAGATCTTCCACCCGGTTGATCGGTTCACGGGCCACGATCACATCCGCACCGTCTGAATAGTCGATAACGAGAACCACCTTTGGTTTGCGGTCGGAATGCCGGTAGGTGGCGAGAACTTCCGAAAGAGTGCAGCACATCCCGTCGAGCTGCCGCCGTTCGAAAGCGCGCCGGGTGTCCCCCAATGAGCCAAATTGCAGGAGACGCACGTTGACTCCCTCGTCTGCAAAATATCCGCGTTCTTCGGCCAGATGCAGAAACTGGTAACCGGGCCAGGGGTTCAACCCGATCCGAAGCGGTGCCTTATCTTTACACCCTGTGAGAACAAGACAAAGCAACACGAACCCTAGCAGCACTACTCGTTTGCAAGGAGTTCCAAAGCAGCAGCAATCATCACCGCACACGAGGTTTCCCCCGGGCAGATGCCACCAACCGCTCGTCTGCAAGGCTCGTTGTATCATGACCTGCCGCGCTGCCCAAAGGCGCGTTGACGGTACAGGAGCAAAGGATGCGCTCAAGGGGGTGTGCACCCACCGGCTTTTCTGAGAGTTGTTAGTTGAGGGTTGAGAGTTGAGAGCCGCGTACCGGCGGATCAGAGCGGGTGAGTGTGGCGGAGTCCGTACGGATCTTGGTCTCTCCCACCCTCCCCCTGAGCACTGAGCACTGAGCACTCGCGCCCCCTCCATCTGCCCCCTCCCCTCAGCGCATCTTCACAACCAGCGACTTCAGCTCCGTCATCTCTTCCATCGCATACCGGACACCCTCCCGGCCGAAACCGCTATCCTTGATCCCTCCGTACGGCATGTTTTCAACCCGCCAGGTGGGCACCTGATTGATCAGCACTCCCCCCACCTCGAGTGCCTCATAAGCACGGAACGCGAGGGAGAGATCCCGGGTATAAACTCCCGCCTGAAGCCCGTACCGGCTGTCATTCACCATCCGCAGAGCATCCTCGAAATCCTGATACCGGCACAGGGTCATCACCGGCGCAAACGCTTCCTCGGCACACAATTCCTCCGCAGGCGGGACATCCTCGAGCACCGTCGCTTCCAGGCAATTGTGCTCGGTGGCGCCGCCATGAAGCAACGTCGCCCCGGCCGCGATCGCTCGATCGATCCGGGAACGAATCCGGTCCAGCGCCTCGGAGGAAATCATCGGCCCGACAATAGTCTCCCGCTCGTGTGGATCTCCGGTTTTGATCTTCTCACGAACATGGGCCAGCAAGCGCTCCCTGAACACATCGTACACCTTCTCGTGCACCAATACCCGCTGCACGCTGATGCACGATTGTCCGGCTGAGCCAAACGCACCGAGTGCTACGGCCGGAACTGCGGCATCCAGATCCGCATCCTCATGCACGATCACCCCGGCGTTTCCGCCCAGCTCCAGCGTGATGCGTTTCTTTCCGCACTGCTCTTTCAGTTTCCACCCCACCGCAGGGCTGCCGGTGAAGGTGAGCTTCTTCACCCGCTCGTCGTGGATCAGCTTCGCGGCTGCCTCATTGCTGCAGGTAATGATGTTCACCTGCCCGGCAGGCATCCCAGCCTTCACGAGCACCTCACCGAGCATAATTGCGCTGAGCGGGGTTTTCGTGGCTGGCTTCAGCACCATCGTATTTCCCGTGGCCAGGCAGGGAGCGACTTTGTGCGCGACGAGATTGAGCGGAAAGTTGAAAGGGGTGATCGCCCCGATCACTCCGATCGGGAACCTGCGTGCGAGGCCGAAATGCCCCTCGCCAGTCGGGAATGCGTCCAGATCGAGAAGTTCCCCATGTTGCTGCCGGGCTTCAGCCGCGGCGGTGCGAAACGTGAGAATCGCTCGTTGCACCTCTGCCTCGGCAAAGACAATCGGTTTGCCGGCTTCGCAGACAATCGTGTGCGCAAACTTGTCCCGCTTCTTCTCGATCCCGTCCGCCACGGCCTCCAGCAGAGCGGCCCGGGCGTGTGCCGGCTGGCGCCGCGTTTCCCCGAATGCCCGCTCCGCAGCGCCAATCGCGCGGTCGAGCAGCGCCTCGTCTCCCATCGGTACATGGGCAAACTCCTCACCAGTATAGGGATCGATCACAGCCAGCTTGGCTTTGGTCTCGATCCAGTGGTTGGCGATCAAAAGGCAGGCACGCATGGGACAATGACGAATGACGAATGACGAACTTCGAAAGAAGTCCGAAACTCGAATTTCGAAGGGAATATCCCCTGTTTCGCGGAAGTCCGCTATGGAACGTTCTGCGGCGCGCCAGCCATAAATGCGCGGATGTTTTCCACAGTGACAGCATTCAGCCGTGCCACGGCCTCGACACTGTTGAACGCAACGTGCGGGGTGAAAACCACGTTTGGCCGGCCGAGAAGCGAGTGACTGACCATCAGCTCCTGAAGGTCTCTTGCCCTTTTCTCAAGATGAACCTGATCGGACTCGGGCGAAACATCATCCTGAAGATGCTTCACGATCTCCGCACCGATGATGTCCGTTGCCGCTTTTCTCAGCACTCGCTCATCCTCGAGTACGTCGAGGCCGACACCTCCGACCCGGCCTGAATCAAGCGCCTCCATGAGTGCCATCGTATCGATCAGCCCTCCACGGGCGGTATTCACGATGAGTATTCCGGGCCGGCAGACGGAAAGGGTTTCCCGGTTGAGAATGTGATGACTCAGCGGGGAAAGCCGGAGGTGGAGCGTCACCACGTGAGCCTCCCGCAGCAAATTCTCCAGGGACATCCACTCGACCTGATGCGCCTCTGCAAAATCGGCCGACATTTCGATCGGATCATACGCCAGCACACGCATGCTGAAGCAGTGCCCGAGCTTTGCGACCCTCTGCCCGATCCGCCCCATCCCGAGCACGCCAAGGGTCTTGCCCGCCAGATCAAACCCTCGCGCCCCTGCATACGAGAATGTTCCGCGCGTGGGGAATTCCATGGCCTCTCGCAGGCGGCGCGACAGGGCCAGAATCAGTGCAAACGTATGCTCCGCAACGGTCGTTTCGCCATAGACCGGCACATAGCCGACCGTGACTCCGCGAGCCCGGCAGGCATCCAGATCGATATGATCGAGCGCACTGGAGCGAGTTGTGACCATCCGGAGCCGCGGATGACTGTCCAGAAATGCGGCACTGACATGGCATTGGATAAAGACGCTGACGCCTTCGGCATCCTCTCCGATTTCCGACAGGTCCGAAACGAAGCAAAGCTCGCACTCAGGAAGCGACTCACGGAAGTACGCTTCCTCGCCGATTTCTGTCGCGACGAAATAGAAGGTCACGACATAAACCTAAGCCCT
>CBINJX010000152.1:0-8451 GCA_966251085.1 uncultured Verrucomicrobiales bacterium | reverse complement strand
TCGCCGCTCCAGAACGCACGCAGCCCACTCGGCGGTGCGTCCTCCGAGAGAGGATCGAGTGTGTAAGCAAGCGTTCCATAGCCAAGGAAGTCAGAGATTGAAGGGTGGGCGCCGCCTCGAGGCCCACCTTCGGGACGAACTTTCTCCGTCGCCTCTTTCGTATAAGGTGCGGCGATGCCTTTGCGGTTGGCATAATGATTGTAGATCATCTCGAACATCGGGGGCAACGCTCCCCGGCCAGCTCCAGAAATCCCACCCTCCGTGTATTTCATGGTGCAGGTGCGATGCGGCACGTAAGGCACATCGTCATAACCCAGGTTGTACTTGGCGGCCGCCTCTACCCCTCTAAGAAATCGGTTGTTATCGTAGCCGTAGAGATCAATCCCCTGATTCCAGGCGATCTCGCAGAACACTGCGAGGAAGTGCAGTCCGGTCATGTTGTGGGGCTGGTCGCGTCCCATTTCCTCTGTCTGTCCGAGGCCATTGGGAAAGACGTAGCCAATAGCCCGCTCGATGCAGCCGTTGCCCACGCCATCGAAGAAGTAGTCCAGCGCCTCATTGAAAGCCTCTTCATCATCGAGAAACACGCCGATAGCGAGCATGGAGGCCATGTTGCACGTGTCCCAGTTGAGCCGGTAGTGCGTGCCACATTGACCATTATGTTTCTGGAGGAAATAGCGATTGCTACCCAGGAAGAGCCTCATCAGCTCCTTCGCGGCCTCCAGATCCTCGCGTGTGAAGCCGGGATAGTCCCGGATCAACTCCGCTCCACAGGCAAACTCATAACCGACGATGCCGGCGCCGAGCGCGAAGTTGCTGTTGCCGCCGACGCCCTTTTTCATCGTAGCCGACCAGCGTCTGAGAATCTCCACGGCCCTCTCGGCCTGCGCCTTGTCGCCGGTAATCTGATAGCGCAGCGCGCACTGGTAGAGCGTCGCGGCATCCATCTGCGACTGCGTGTAGTTGTTCTGGCCATTGATTCCGCGGATCACCTGCTCGAACGGCCCCCGGATCGGGTAGCGAAGATTGTGCTGGCTCTTCTCGAGCATTTCCCAGTTTGCAAACCACGGCTGCTCCTTCGCTTTCACCTTCGCAGCCATTCGTTCCAGATCCGCCTTTGTGTGCAACGCGCCGGGATGCACAAAGGGACCTGGCTTGCGTAAGGTGGGCCGCACAGAGTCCGTTGGAACGGTTTGAATACCGACACGGGATGGCAGCTCTCCACGCGAGGAAGATGCGCCGCCTGCGAACACCATGAGCAGAGCAATCCCGGGAACGACTTTGCTAAAGAAGGATCTGACAATTGAGGGCGGCGGCACCAGATCCGGTGTCGCTTGCACGAAATCGCAGCACTTTACAAATTGGCGGGCGAATTCATCAGAAGCATTGAGTCGTTGCGAACGGCGCGAACACTGAAAAATCATTGAGGTGGTTGGATTCTCTCTTTCGTCTACTGATGTGGTTTAATTCCGAGATACCCGAGTCCCTGCGTAAAAGACGGATAGTTCGTGGATCGACCAGAAGTTGCCTTTGGCCGAACCGGTCTGCGTGATGCGGATGAACTTTGTCTTCACGGGCTCGAAGGCAATGTCGGTAAGCGGCGCATTGCCATCCCCCTTGGCTACGGGCTTGCTCCAGCTCGTGCCGTCGCTGGAAAGCTCGACCGAAAACCCGCGCGGGTAATCGTTTGCGGACTTCGTGGTATCAAATTGGAGCCCGGCGACCTCAGTCTCCTGCGGCAACTCGATCTGAAACCACATGCCTGGCTTCTGAAACGCCTTTGTGTCATAGCGCGTGTTGCGGTCGCCATCGATCGCGAGCGCCACGGAAGCCGCGTTGTGGCTGGCACTCAGTGTCCAGCCTTTGCGATCGAGCGGCCGGGGTGTGGCGGCACGCAGTTCCTCGATCGTCCAAGCCTCGGTCCGCTGCGTGGTAGCTGCACGGGCGCGGGCGACATCCTCGGGTGCGACAAACCCGGCGCGATTGCCGAAGGAGTTTCGCACATAGGAAAGAACGCTCGCTATCCAGCGGTCGTCGTTCGCAGCCATCGGGATCATGATCCCCTCATACTTCTTCCCGTCGATATCGCCGGTAAGCCCGTGCAGGAGTACGTAGATCGATGCATCGCGGTGACCGAGCATCGTCTTCGAGCCAACCAGCGATGGCGCGAGCATGTGCCCTGGAGGCGCTCCGGCCATGGGCAGCCCTTTGCCATCGGGACCATGACAGGTAGAGCAAAGCGTGCTGTAGATCTCCGCGCCCTGCTTCATGAGTTTCTTCTGCTCAGGCGTCAGCACTGCCGACGCCGTTTGCTTCGCTGGCGGGTGAAGGACGAGCTTCGCGATCTCGCGAATACCGACCGCTGGGCTTTTCTCCAGATCCGTGAGTACTTTGTCGTTCTCCGGAAGTTTGAGCAAGTTGGCAGTGAGCATCGCCTGAAGAACGACGTCATGATCCTCGGATTTGATCTGTGCGAGCACGTCGGCAGCGAGGGAATTGTCGCCCTTCTTGTACAGGGATTCACTCATGCGGATCGCTGCAACGCGAAGCTGCGGATGCTGATCCTGAAGCGTCTCCCGCACCAGCGCGGCGTCGACAGCGCCGAGTCCCTCCAGCGTCCAGAGCGCGTGGAGACGGGCCAGGTAGCTTTCATGATTGCGCGCCGTTTCCGTGAGCGCCGGAACTACCGACTTGTCCTGTTTCAAGATGAGCAGCTTCTGCGCGGTGTCGCGCCACCAGCCGTTCGGATGCGCGAGGTAGGCGACCAGTTGTGCCGCAGATTCACGATGCATCTGAGGCTGCGGGCCGAGCTTGGTCGTATCATGCACCAGCCGCCAGATCCGCCCCCGGCCGATCACTTTATCGAAACCGTACTCGTCAATCTTCTTCCGCAGATAAGAGCCGGGCCGAGTCCAGTTCCCTTCCTGGATGATGCCGCGATACATGTCGGTGATGTAGAGCGTGCCATCAGGAGCATTGCAGACATTCACCGGACGGAAGCAGAGGTCTGTCGAGCGCAGGAATTCGCTCTTCTGCTCGTGGTAAGGATTGGAAAGCACCAGCATCCCGCCGTCGTTAGTCACCTTGGCACGGCGAACCAGCCGCCCCACGGGCTCTCCGCCGAAAATGTCGCCGCGTAATTCTTCGGGGAGCCGGTCGCCGCGATAATAGTCCACACCTGCTGCGCCGGAAAAGTGATTCAGTGTTCCCTCGGGCTCACGAACCCGAATCGGACCACCCTGGAAATCGCGCACGCCCGCTGCGGGCCAAACGGTTTTGAAATCCGGCGCGATCTGCCCCTTCGGGTTGAAGTTCCCATAAACGGGCGGCTTCTGAAACGACCAGATGCCGTGCTCGCCGCCACCAACGGTGTAAACGGTGTTGCCGTGATTGTCCTGTCCGATGCCCCACTGCGAGCTTGGGCTCGGGATGGCCTCTTTGATCACCCCTTGCGGAGTCCAGCGGAGCCGGAAGTTGTTGTAGGTGGAGTAGAGCCAGTTATCGAGCGCCCACAGGAGGCCGTTAGGCTGATGCTCAAGGTTTCCGCCACGCGGACCTCCCTGAAACCACAGCTCTTTCTTGTCCGCCACTCCGTCGCCATCCGTGTCCGTGTGAAGGTACAGATCAAGGGTGTTCGTCTCCCCGATCACGCACTGCCCCTCACCGAGTGGCAGAAGGATGCGTGGGAGGAGCAGCTTGTCGGCGAAAACGGTATGCTTATCGAAAACGCCATCCCCTTTGCTCGACCAATGCAGTGAGACCCGGCTCGCCGGAGTGAGTTCATTCGTGGCGTCGGCGTCCTGCATGTAGGTGAGCATTTCCGCCACGAACATGCGGCCGTTTCCGTCAAAGGCGCACATCACCGGCTCCTGGACATCAGGCTCGCTCAGGACGAGTTCCATCCGGTAGCCAGGCGGTAGGAGAAAAGTCTTTGCCTCCTCCTCAGGAGAGAGCGCCTTTACGGGTGCCGCAGACAAAGGAGCGGAGTCGCCGTGCGAGACTAGTGGCATGCCGGCAAGTATGAGGACGGCGACGGACAAAAAGAGAACTCGGGGAGGATTCATTGGAGACAAACAAACAAGAGCAAGAAACACTATCCAAAGGTGGGTGGAAAGGCTCTCACGGCTGCGTCATTTTACTCTGCAACCCCAACACTCAAGCCTCGCTTAGAACTTACTTGCAAGGATCGCATGGGCAGCGATCTGCTCGATACAGGCAACTCCCTCGCTTTGGCTGCGGTGTGGCTGCCCCGTTCCCCACGCGCTTGCTCGGCGTGCGGCGAGGTTCCATCCGAACCGGTTTCCGTTCTCGATCCGTCAGCGTAACGGATAACGAAGCCATGCCTCGTTCGGAGCTTCATTACCGTCAGGATAGCACCTGAGGCGCCGATCAGTTCCCTGCAGGCTTTTCGGTCGCAGCGGCACGCGGGCTCATGGGAATGATCACCGCCTCGGGCGAGTCGGGCTTCATCGGGTCGAAGGCGTCCACATCTGTTGCCAAGTGCGTGGCGAGCGCGGGAACCCGAGCTTTGATCCCTTCCACCACGCATCGCGCCAGCTCGTACCCCCCGTAAACGCTATGGTGGGTATTGTCTTTGAGTGGCTTATCCTGTCCGGGAAAAGTATTCGCCGGATAGAAAACGAAAGCCTTGGTGGAGTTCTCAGCGCCGAGCGCAGCATAGAGCTTCAGGCTCATTTCATTGAGGTCGATCACCGGAACATTCTCCTCACTGCCGACCTGCCGCACCGCTTCAGCATAGTCTGCCAGTGTTGCGGTCGGCTTCCCCTCCTTGTCAAAGCGCCTCCGTTCCATCGGGGTCACCAGCACCGGAATGCCGCCCTTGCTCCGGGCCGCTTCGATAAAGCGCTCGAGGTTTGCCTTGTAGGTGGTGAATGGACCCGCATCCGGCCGTTTATCCTTCTGGTCGTTGTGCCCGAACTGGATGAAAAGGTAATCCCCCTGCTTCATCATGCTCAGGATCTTCTCGAGCCGCTTTTGGCGTTCGAAAGAAAAGAGCGCCAGGCCCGACTCGGCCTGGTTGGACACTGCCACACCTTTCTGGAAGAAACGCGGCAGCATCTGCCCCCAGCCTGCCCACGGCTCGCGAGCCTGATCGGTCACGGTGGAATCCCCGGCGAGAAACACCGTGATCGCGCTCTCTGCAGGCTTGATCTCCATGGATACAACTCCGGATTCCTTGCCGTTGCCGTTGAACTCGAAACTGAGCTGATCGTCCCAGTTGGGCGTCACCGGCGGACCTTTTTCGCGACCGTTGAGCGACGTCACCCCTCCGGTGCTGATCGCCGGCTTCCTCACGTTTACAGTGAAGGTCCGCGTTATGACCTCTCCCGGTGCTGTCTTCACCTTTTCCAACATCAGTCGGCGCGACTCCGTTTTGACCGTTGTGGCAGTAGCCTTCTTCGGATCCCCAAACCGGATGGTTACGTCGTAGTTCCCCTCCTCGACATCCACCGCAAATACTACAGGTTTGCCGGGTGCCGCAGCCTCCGAGCTTCCTAGAAAGCCAAAGCCACGTTGCTCTGCATAGAAGGTTTCCGGGATAACACGCGTATAGCCGGGCTGCACCGTGCCCGCACCGAAATCAAATCTCCACTCGGCAGCGTCCATCAATGCAGATGAAACAAGCAGCGTACAACTGATAGCCAGGGTGCGCTGCAGCAGTCCGGAGCAGAGAAAGGGTTGAGAGCTCATCGGAGTGTTAGTGTATTCTAGGGTTCGGATTGAGGATGAGATGGCCGTACTGGGACTTGAGACAGAAACAAACTGACAGGGTCGCAGACCCGATGCGAGGCCTCCGAGCCAGTGGTAAACAAGACCAGGCAGGAGGCATGAAAGGATTGGGGGATAGGCATGATGCTCGGCGGCTTGCGAGTGATCTGGCGTCTGGTCGGAACGGCACAGGCACTCTGGGACGGCTACATGCGAGTACACTTTCAATCTAGGCGCGGTTCCCCCGCCCGCTATCCCCCCAATCGGGGGATCATGTGACGCCGGGCGGATGAGCCGTCTGAGAGCGTGCTGAAGACGGATTTTTACTTGCCGCCATCACACACTCCATATGCGCCCCGTGGAGCCGCACCGGAAATGTATAGATCCTCAAGACTACGCTCGCTACCTGCTGTAGGCGTGCCATTTACAATCATTTACCACCCATTTTCTCGGACCCCTGGAACGCACTAAAAATCACCAGTACACCTCTGGCGGTTTATAGAACGAGAACCGCGGTTCCTGGAAACACTCTGGCGGCATGTCATGTATGCGCCCGGTGTTTCTAGAAACAGCCAGTGTGTTTCTATAAACCACCAACGGGTTTCTATTTACCGCAGCTGCATTTCCAGAAACAGCGGCTCTGCTTCAATAAACAGCCGGTGGGTTTCTGGAAACCGCAGGGCTGTTTCCAGAGATGCACGGGAGATCACGAGAGATTGGCGAGGCTACGATGGGATCTCCCGCGAAAGCGATTCGGACAAATCTCCTATGCATGGGAGGTGCGAAGGTGGCAGCGGCGTCCCGCAGCAGGCTTGCAGCCAGTCCGCGCGTTGTCTTCGACGATGGCGACCGTGGTCATCAAACGACTATCGGCGGGGAGTAGTGCGGGCGCAATGTTGGTGCTCAATGTGCAGAAGTTTCAGTTGCGTCCTACGGGATAGCGGGAAGGGTTGTTTCCGCTTGGCGAACGCCGATCTTTTGCAACCACTCCAGCGCGTATTCCGGCCATGCGCGCGCATCCTTCGTCGAGCGCAAGCCGTAGCCATGGCCGCCTGTGGGATAGAGTTTGAAGTCGTGCGCCACTTTCGCCTCGTCCAGCGCGGCATGATAGCTCTTGCTGCCGGTGACAAACCTTTTGTCGTCCTCGCTATGGACGATCAGCGTCGGCGGGATGTTCGCCTTCAGGTTCAGATCCTGGGAAACACTTCCCGTCTTGTCGTCCAGATAGGCCGGATAAACCAGCACAGCGAAATCGGGCCGGCAGCTTTGCTGATCGACCTCATCAATGGCCGGATAACTCCGTTCATCGAAGCGAGTGCTCGCTTTCGCCGAAAGATTTCCACCGGCCGAGAAGCCGATGACGCCAAGCCGCTTCGGATCGATCTTCCACTCACCCGCGTTCGCTCGAACGAGGCTCAATGCCCGCTGGAGATCCTGGAGTGCACCTGCACGGTTGTTGGGCACGCGGTATTTCAGAACCAGCGCGGTGATTCCGTGGGAGTTCAACCACGTGGCGATCTCGCTCCCCTCTTTATCCACGACTACGTAGCTATACCCGCCGCCAGGGCAAACGATCATTGCCGGCGCGGGCTCTGCGCCTTTCGTCGGCGCGGGAAACAGACTCAGGGTGGGACGACTGATGTTTGTGATCCGTTTTGCATCAGTTCTCTCCGGCGATCTTTCACCTTCGGGCTCCCTGGCGCCACGGCCCGGCATCTTGCCCTCGGGCCACACATCGATGATTGCTGAAGGAGTCGCAGTCAGCGGCGGAGTGTCAGCTGTAGTATCAGTCTGCGCGCAAGCGACGCAGGCGCTGACGAGAAGGACGAGGAGAGGGGAACGAAGATTCATATACGCAGGTTGAGACTTTATACTGCCGGGGCAGCGAGCAAGTAGCAGAAGACTTTAAGTCGCCCGGTTGAGACAGCCCGGTTCCCAATCCGCCCTGAACCGTTCCGGCGATGGTCAAGGTATTCGTCGTACTGTTGTTGACGAATCGCAAATAAAGTAATCAGTGAGTCAGTAATCAGTTATCAGTTGGGACTCCGCTACTTCTACGTCTCCGACCTGTCGGCACGCGGCTCGAGCGGATCGGAGCAGGTGTGAGGTGTGGAAGCTGAACTGATTACTTTCCTCCCGCATTCACGTGTCCCATTCGTTGGTTGCTCCCAACCAAGAAGACACTTGTTCGTGAGCCACAGGTGGGAAAATCGAATCGGTATTCGCGATTTCGTCTACAGCCTTTCCACAGATCCACCGAAGCATTTTCGGAGCGGGCGATTACGCGGACACTCCGATGTACGCAGGCGAGACTGGCAAGCCTGACGTATCACAATACCGGCTCGCACCAGTATCGATCAGCCAGTGCATCCACGTTTTCTTCCTGATTTCCGGAGCAAAGCAGGCCGGATTTCTCCAAGGGCCATCGAGGCAGCGCCGGAACGATCAATCCCCCCTGTGGGAGCGGCAAGAAGTACAAGAAGTGTTGTGTCCCGCAGGGGTAGCAGTTCCGGAAGAACTCTCCGGCAGTGATCGCATGAAGGCATGCAGAGAGAACAGCCGATGAGAGGCCACAAAGAAGCGGAAGTGACGCACAAGGGAGAATGTGACCGGATCCCAATCTGTTCCCTTCTTGCGCCTTGATGCGGCAGATTCCTTTTTTCCCTACTGACTATTAGCTCGACTTTGGCCATTTAATGCGGGCCCCTGCGGGGGAAAGCG
>CBINJX010000151.1:0-8457 GCA_966251085.1 uncultured Verrucomicrobiales bacterium | reverse complement strand
GTGCAGTGGGGGGCGATTGGATTGGCTGCCGCGGGAGTCCTGAACCTGACCTTCGGCTACGGAGCGTTCCCATGGATCGGCCTCAGTCTCTGCGCCAGTTTTGCCATTTACGGCCTGCTGCGGAAAACCTCGCGCGCGGACTCATTGCCGGGTCTTTTTCTGGAGAGCGCCGCCATCGTGCCGTTCGCGATTGGTTACCTCATGTATCTGTCCCGCTCGGGCGATGGGGTATTCCAAATGGCAGCGACTCCGGTCACGTTGTTGCTGATCGGCGGAGGGGTCGTCACCGCTCTGCCTCTCCTCTGGTTTGCTCATGCCGCGCGAAACCTGAAGCTATCGACTCTCGGCCTGCTCCAGTACCTCGGGCCGAGTATTAGTTTTCTGGTGGGAGTGTTTCTCTACAAGGAGCCGTTCACCAGCCAGCACCTGATCACGTTCGGATGCATCTGGAGTGCGCTGATGATCTATACGGTAGAGGGACATCTACGAGGACGCCGTGAGAGAGGCAGTGCCCGGGTCGAGGAACCGGCTCCTTCTCTCAATGCGTCCCGGGTGGTGGAATAAAGAGTCGGGAGAATAAATTCCGCATGGCAGGTCACCTGCCCGGCAGGTGCTTCTTCTTCACGCGTTTCGCTCGTTTGACTCGAGCTACTCTGCGGATTAGCTGAGTTTCTAACAGAAACGTTCACCGGGTATTTACCTCAAATATTGAGTGGGGGAGCCCCCCCCTAACTCGTTCCTGCGCAGTACGAAACCCGCATCTTTCAACTCTTAACCATCTTCGAATGTCCACAGTTCTCACCCCTGAAGTAACCGCCCCGGCAATACCTCCTCGATCACGGCTTACCGAAGATTGGACTGCTGTCGTGGTTGCCGCCGGGATCATCATTGCCGTGCTTCTGGGCTGGCGCCCGGAGATGCCGAAGTTCAGCTGGAAAGATTCAGCGGAGTTGATGAGCGGAGTCCTGACGATGGCCAACCTGGTGAAGATGCTCACGCTGGGCGGGATCCTTTGGGTGGTGGCGAGTGCAGGGTATGCGCTGATTGGTGGAAACGTGCGCCGATTTGCCGCGGGTTTTCCCATCGTGTTTCTCCTGGCCTGTTTGGCTCAGGGAATCGCTGGGCAGTCGGGGATCAAAGCGCTCGGTCTGGAGTACGTTATTTTTGCGCTCCTGATCGGCTTGACGTTGAACCATCTGTTCACCCTTCCGGAATGGCTGCGTGAAGCGGTCCGAACGGAGTATTTCATCAAGACCGGATTGGTGATTCTCGGTGCAGGAATTCTGTTCAAGGAGATCATGCAGGCGGGATGGCTTGGCCTCGGGCAGGCGATCCTCGTGGTGATGGTGGTGTGGTATTTCGCATTCTGGCTCTCGAAACGCCTGCGAGTGGATGCCGAGTTTGGTGCCATGCTGGCGACTGCCGTCTCGATCTGTGGTGTTTCGGCGGCAATTGCTGCCTGCGGCGCCATCAATGGTGACCGCAAGAAACTCTCTTACACCACTTCGCTGGTGCTCATCGTGGCAGTGCCGATGATGATTTTCATGCCGTATCTCGTGAAGGCTTTCGGAATTCCGGAACTTGTCGCCGGCGCCTGGATGGGAGGCACCCTCGATACCAGCGGTTCTGTGGTCGCAGCAGGTGAGGCGATCGGCCCGGCGGCCATGAAGACGGGGGTCATCGTGAAGTTCTCCCAGAACGTCCTGATCGGTATCGCTGCATTCTTCCTCTCGCTCTGGTGGACGATGCGCAACACAGAGGGACCAGTGGAGAAACCGACGGCGAGTGTGATCTGGGAGCGTTTTCCGAAGTTTGTTCTCGGTTTTGTCGGAGCATCGCTCGTCTTCTCCTTCCTGCTCTCGCCTGACTTGGTGAAGAGCACGGGCAAGCTGCTGGGTGGACTGCGGACCTTCTGGTTCGCGCTTGCATTCGTGTGTATCGGACTGGAAACCCGGCTCACGGAACTGCTCGGTCAGGGGCAGGGCCGTCCTGCGGCCACATTCATCATCGCGCAGGCGTTCAACGTCATCTGGACGCTGATCATTGCCTATCTGCTCTTCGGCGGAGTCATCTTCCCTGCGCCGGTGATTCAATAAGCCGGAGTAAGTCTGGGTGAAGGGCGGGGCGGCGATTGTCCAAAAGCCGTCCCAGTGCTGGCACGGATTCGGCTGTAGCGATGGTGCGATAACTAAATTCCACCGGGCTTGTGATGATGAATTCGACTGTTCTGGACCAGCAAACCTTTGACGATCTCCTGCGCGTTACCCTGGCAAGTTTCCAGGGAATTTCGGATCTACTCTTTGTCAGCAAGAAGGAACTGCAGGTCGAATCGCAGGGGCAGCTGCAGGATGTGCTCATTCCGCCGTTCACGGGTGAGCTGAAGCCACAGGACACGGAAGCGGTGGCCCGACTTCTGATGGCGGGAAACCAACGTCTCCACGATGATCTGGCTCGGCTCGGCGGCTGCGATACCAGCTATGCTGTCGAGGGATTGGCGCGGTTCCGTGTGAATGTTTTCAAGCAGAACGGAAACCACGCAATCGTGATGCGAAAGCTGTCATCCGAGGTTCCGCAGATGGAAAAGCTCGGGGTGCCGCCGATTTTCAACGAAGTCATCAAGGAGAAGACGGGGATCGTGCTGGTGACGGGGGCAACTGGTAGCGGCAAGACCACGACGCTGGCGGCGATGCTCAACGAGTTGAACCGGACCTCGCGTATGCACATCGTGACGCTCGAGGATCCGATCGAGTTTTACCATCCGCATCAGATGGGCACGTTCAGCCAGAGGGAGTTAGGTAAGGATTTTCCCGATTTTGCGAGCGGTCTTCGCTCAGCATTGCGACAGGCGCCAAAGGTGATTCTGGTGGGCGAAATCCGTGACCGGGAGACGATGGAGATCGCTCTCACGGCCTCGGAGACGGGCCATGTCGTGTACAGCACGATGCATACGGTGAATGCCGGTCAGACGATCAATCGTATTCTCGGCATGTTTACCCAGGAAGAAGAGGTGCAGGTGCGCTTGCGCCTGGCAGAAACGCTCCGCTACGTCATCAGCCAGCGCCTGGTGCCGAAAGTGGGTGGGGGACGCCTCCTGGTGCCCGAGATCATGGGGAATAATCTCCGCAGCCGTGAAGTACTCCTCTATGGCGAGAATGAGAACCGCAACATGCAGGAGATCATCGAGGCCGGTCAGGTGATGGGTTGGCAAAGCTTTGATCAGGCGCTGCTGAAGGAGTTCCAGGCGGGGCTGATCACCGAGGAAACGGCAATGCTCTACTGCAACTCCAAGAACACGATGCGCCGCCGGCTCGATACTGCGAAGAAGCTCATGCCCGGCGCCGTTGAGGACAATGGGCCGACGGGGCTCCGACTCCAGGACATGCACGAGATGCCTCCTATCCGCATGGCAGCCGCCCCACCGCCGCTGCCGAGGAACTGAGGCGGTGGCGTTTTGATTCTCCGCATCTTTTGCGGGAGTCAGGATCAGTGCGTCACCTCGGATAAGGTGACGCACTTCTTGTCGGTAGTGCCTCTGCAGGTCTTGAGGGAAATCGGTCGGGGCGCGTGGGCCGTAGCGTCAGCCATCTTGGCTTTGGCTGCGGGTGACCGGGGCATCTCTGCTCCGAGTCCTGCGCGGACCACAGGCGGTCCGCAAACGATCTTCTGTTTCCCAGATCTCTCAGATCTGCCGCAGTGATCAGCCTCCGACCCGGATAGTTGGGGAAAGTGCGGACCGGGATATCTGCGCTACGGCGCAAGTGCTCTCATTCTTGCACAATTGTCACTCTCAATCGTGGATACTTGTTACGGCGCGGCATGATGCCTGCTACTGAAAAAGAGGATCTTGTTCCTATGCAGCAGCTTGCCGTGCTCCCATCTCCCAATACGTCTTCTGAGTCTGAATTGCCAAAGGTTCACGGGCACCCTTCAGATGAACGCCCTCGGAAGAAGGTGCTCGTTCTGGAGGATGATCCGGCTTTCCAGGAGATCATGGAGGACTTCTTGGAGGAGTGCGGCTTCGAAGTCGTTGCGGTGATGAACGGGGTGGAGGGAGTTCATGAGGTGCTCGCGAGCGACTTTGAGATCATCCTCTGCGACATGATGATGCCTACGCTGCCGGGTGATATGTTTTTCCGGGCTGTGGAGCGGATGCGGCCTCACCTCTGTGAACGCTTCGTGTTCATGACCGGTCACCGTGGTAACCCAAAGATCAGTGACTTTATCCAGACAGTCCATGGCACGGTGCTCACCAAACCTTTCCATGTCGATGATCTCCTCGAAATGATCGCCTTTATCCAAGTCCGCATGGCGGTCAAAGCTGCGGCGTAACTCTTCTTCTCCCATCGTTCCCACACCTAGCCCTCTAGCCCCATGCGTATTCTTGTCGCCGATGATGACCGCGATCTTGCCGACGCACTCGTCGAGTTCGTCCGTGAATGTAATCACGAGGTAGTCGATAAAGTTACCGGAGGCGGGCTTGCCGTTATCCAGAGCTTTGCCCGCCACAATCCCGATGTCGTACTACTCGACATCATGATGCCGCGTTGCAACGGACTCACGGTTTGCCATGCACTGCTGAGCCGGAACCCGAACGCAAAGATCGTTTTTATGTCGGGAAAGGTGGAGAGCGATCATCCCTTTGTCGCGGCCTGCGGGGCCACGGCCTACATTCAGAAGCCCGTCCTGCTGGATGAGTTGCGGGTAATCCTCAACAACATCGCCGGTACCGATACCGAGCAGCCTGCGACTTCTGAGGAAGAATCGAATGCCGTCGTGGCGGCGTAGCCTTTCTTTTCCCGCTACTTTGCCGCGCCCCACGCTTTCATCGTGTTCTCCTGGGCGAGGCTGAGGATTGTCTGGTCGACGTCCGGATCATCTTCCGCCAATTCCTTCACCACGGCGGAAGGAATAATGCGGCTCAATTCCATCACCAATGGAGTGAGTTCCTGCAGATGGCGGAGCGCAACATTGGCGACCGGTAATTCCCGGGTGGCGAGCCCTGTGGTATAGAGCATCGAGTACGCGGTCGATGCGAGGGAAAGGGCGGTATAATCATCGCGGAGAAGCCGCGACACGGGGTGCTTCCGCACCTTGTCGTAGAGGCCGGCTACGGCCCCCGCCACATTGGAGACCGCTTCTTTTACCGTGCTTCCAAACTGTTCACCAACTGCCGCGGCGTGGTTTTCCATGGTGAGCACATGGGCGCGGAGGATGGTGTAAATCTTGTCCACGAGTTCCTTGAGCTGCGGGTCCTGTTGAACGCGCTCGTCCTGCTGTTGCCGCTCGACTGCATCGAGGATGTGTTTTTCCAGTGCGACCATGTCATTCACGTACATCCTGAGGTTATTCGTCTGCGCGGCAGATATCGGCATAGAGGTAATTGGGTTTTGCATTACGTTTACGGGTTGGCTAAGGCGACCGGCCGTAGCGCGTGTCGCGCATCGTTTTCGGCCATGAAAGCTCTCTTCCTTACCAACGAATACCCCCCAACGATTTACGGTGGCGCCGGTGTCCACGTGGATTATCTCTCCCGCGAACTCGCCAGCCTCATGGAGATGGAGGTGCGCTGCTATGGCAAAGAGCACCGGGAGGTGCGGATCGACTCTCCGTCGCTGAAGGCCACGGGATACGGCGTGGATACGAGCGGTTATACTGCACCAAAGCCGCTGCACTCGGTTTTCAATGCCGTTCAGCATTGCCTGGATTGGAATACGGAGAACATCGATGCCGACATCGTGCATCTCCACACATGGTACACGCACCTTGGCGGCATCATGGCAAAGCTGAACTACGGGATCCCGATGGTGCTCACGGTTCACTCGCTCGAACCGCTGCGTCCATGGAAACGCGAGCAGCTCGGCGGTGGTTACGACTTTTCCTGCTGGGTGGAGAAGACGGCCATCGAAATGGCCGACGCCGTGATCGCTGTCTCGCAGGGTACCAAGGCGGACATCCTGCAGCACTTCAATGTGCCGGAAGAGCGAATCCACATCATCTACAACGGAATCGATCTCGAGGAATACCATCCGAAGACCGAGACCGATGCGCTCACGAAATACGGAATCGATCCGAATGTGCCGTACCTGCTGTTCGTCGGCCGAATCACCCGCCAGAAAGGAATCGTACACCTTGCACGCGCGATCCAGCACATGGACCCCGGATTCCAGGTCGTGCTCTGCGCAGGTGCGCCGGATACCCCGGAAATCGCGCGGGAGATGAAGGAGGCGGTAGCGGCCGCGCAGGCGAAACACGGGCGCGTCATCTGGATCGAGGAGATGGTTCAGAAGAAGGAGGTGATCCAGCTCTATACACACGCTGCCGTGTTCTGCTGTCCGTCGATTTATGAGCCCTTCGGCATCATCAATCTGGAGGCGATGGCTTGTGAAACTGCCGTCGTGGCGAGCGCCGTGGGCGGGATCAAGGAGGTCGTGGTGCCCGGGGAGACGGGCTACCTCGTGCCGCTGGAGCAGATGACCGAGAGCCCCTTTGAACCAAGCAATCCGGAGCAGTTCTCACGCGATCTCGCAGCCCGGGTGAATGAGTTGATGGCCAATCCTGCGCTCCGTGAACGCATGGGCAAAGCCGGGCGCAGGCGGGCTGAGGAGATGTTCAGCTGGAAGGCGATCGCGAAGCAGACGCAGGCGCTTTATGAGGAGCTGATCAAGAGGAAGGGCTGAGCGGAGGAGGCGGAGTGCTCCTCGGAAAGTGAATAGTTGAGAGTATCGAGTTGAGAGCCACGCACCGGCGGATTGGAGCCGGTGCTGATGGCGAAATCCGAACTGATTACTGATTACTGACTCACTGATTACTTCCTTCGCGCTTCCGCTCACCCCGCTCATGGACTGCTCCCAAGTCAGTGGGCGCTCCGCAATAGTCCCAACCGCTCACTTCTCACCTCTCACGTCACCCCTTCAGACCCTTCCTCCCTCGATTCTTATAAGGAAGCGTGAAGGTGGCGCACTTTCCTTTCGACGCCCCGCCCGCGCGCCGCAAGACTGCCGCCATGTTTGTTGACCACATCAAGATCTTTGCCAAAGCCGGTGACGGAGGAAACGGGTGCGTTTCTTTCCGTCGCGAATCGTTCGTGCCCAAGGGAGGTCCGGACGGAGGAGACGGCGGTCGGGGTGGGTCGATCATCCTCCGGGCGGATCCACATGTGGACAATCTTACTCCGTTCTTCTACGAGCCGATTGTGAAGGCCAAGGACGGCGAGCACGGGCAGGGGAAGCAGTGCTATGGGAAGTCTGCGCCGGATAAGATCGTTCCTGTACCCGTCGGCACCATTGTGTACCGGATGCCGGAGGACAACAAACATGAGGGACTCGAGCCTTCGGTCGCATATGGAACCGATGCGACCTTTGTGGATCTTTCAAAAGCTCCTGAGGATGAACCCGAACTCGAGGAAGAGGGGGAGGCTCCGCGAAAAGAGAAGTTCGATCCCAGCCAACTCGAGGTGATTGCGGATCTCACGGAGGTGGGGCAGGAGTTCGTCCTCTGCAAAGGAGGAAAAGGCGGACTCGGAAACGTCCATTTCAAGAGTTCCCGCAACCGTGTTCCAACGCAGTTCAAGCCGGGTGAAGAAGGTGAGCAGGGACACTTCTATCTGGAACTCCGCAAGATCGCCGATGCCGGCTTCGTCGGATATCCCAATGCGGGTAAGTCAACGCTCCTGACCAAGATCTCCGCCGCGAAACCGCGAGTCGCGGCGTATCCATTCACGACGCTCACCCCACATATCGGAGTCGTGGAGCTGCCTGGTTATCGCCGGATTACCGTCGCAGACATTCCCGGGCTGATCGAAGGGGCTCACGAGAATGTAGGGCTCGGACACGATTTTCTCCGTCACATCGTCCGCTGTAAACTGCTCGTCTTCGTGATCGACATGGCAGGGAGTGAAGGGCGCGAGCCGATCGAGGATCTCCAGAAGCTCCGTCGCGAGCTGTCTCTTTACGACGAGACGCTCTCCGCCCGTCCATGGATCGTCGTAGCAAACAAGATGGATCTTCCCGAGGCAGAGGAGAAACTGGCTCAATTCCGCACCCGCTTCGATCGTGTGGAAATCATTCCCGTTGCTGCACAGGAGGGGCAGGGGATTGAGGAGCTGAAGGAGCGCCTCGGACAACTCGTGCAAAGCGACGCGGCGGTGGCCTAAAGGCGGTGTGTAGCCACAAAAAGGCACACGACACACAAGGAGGAAGGCGTTCCTGACGGGGCGCCTATGAAGTGCGGTGCCACGTCGGGGGCGAAAGAGGGGACGTGCCACCGCCTTCGGAAAGGGGCGCAGGCGGTAGGAAGTGGATGGCAGAGTACTGTGCCCTAGAAATAGCGTGGCTATACGAGCAAGCGTTGCTCGACCCCCCGGCGCCGTACGGAGCCCTGTCTATCTCAGCTCCGCACTTCCCGCGCCTGCGGGGCGGTGGCACGTTCCGCCTTCGCCCCCGACGAGACACCGCACTC
>CBINJX010000150.1:0-8462 GCA_966251085.1 uncultured Verrucomicrobiales bacterium | reverse complement strand
CTCGCTGATCCGCCCACTCACCTCCGGTCGGACGTTAACCGTCTCTGCGGGAGTGATTTCACCTGCGGCTGTAATGGCGAAGCTGATATCGCGGGAGGCTACAGTCGCCGTCATTGGACGTCCGGGCATCTTCGGCCCCTCTGACACAGCCTTTTGCCCCAACGGCACTTTGTCCGGCCAACGCTTCGCCGCGACGTAGCCACCTCCGCAAACTACGCAGAGCACGACAAGCCATTTCAGCTGAGTTTTCATGGAAAAGGCTCGACGTAACTCTGGATTCAAAATTTTTCCAGCGCGATCCGTAATCCATTTTGCGCAAACCGTCTGGACAGGCTTCATTCGTCCGAGCGCCGCCTCATAGACCGTTCAAATAGCGCAGTAGGGGAGCAGGATTTCCAGAGAGGAAAAAACTGGCGTCCCCGGCGAGAATCGAACTCACATTAACGGTTTAGGAAACCGCTGTTCTATCCATTGAACTACGGGGACTTTTATTCCATGGACGCAGCCTGAACCGCTCCTTGGATCATTGGACATTTACCAGAAGTTCTACTCGGTCCGCAACATTCCTCAGTCATTTCCTAAGGGGAAAGATCTCAGCGCGGAAGGAACTGCCGGTCGTACTTGGGATGCAGGGTCTTGAAGAGACGGTCCCAAATTGTCGTATAGAACCCGAAATTGTGCCTTCGGTCAGCGTGGTGCATCCCGTGAAAGGTGCTCGTCCCGAGGTAGCGAAACGGTACGGTTCGCATGAGGCGCTTGGGCAGTGGTTCTACACCGAGATGACCGATGGTGCCGAAAGCGAGGTTGAAGGAGAGGTAGGCGACGATCGCTCCGCCGGAGAGGGGAAAGAGGATCAGGACGGCGATCAGCAGAAAACCGAATCCCAACACCTCAAATGGGTTGAGAACGAAGAGACTGAGAGGGTTCGTGGATTCGTGGGTGTGATGTGAGCGGTGGATGATCCGGTAGAGTATCGGATAGTGTGCGACCCAGTGAAACGCGTACATCGCGAGGTCCATCACGATGATGAAAAGGATCGTGTCAGCCACTGTGCGCAAAAAGGAAGGGTGTCGGATCTCGATCCAGCCATGCTTCCACAGGAGCCATCCGATCACTGCTACCAGCGAATTGAATGCGATCGCGCTGATGGAGAATGCTATATCCGACGCAGTGAGTGGCTGTGGTGTGTCAAAGATGCGATTACGCCGGAAGAGCTGCGCGAGCAGCCAACAGGAGAGGATCGAAATACCCGCCGCTGCGACATTTCCCAGGAGGCTGATCCAGCACCATGAGGTGATGCTTTGCTGGTACGCCCAGTCAAAGAGTTGCTGCATTCAGGTTTGCTCAGTTTGATGAGGTTTCGCCCTGGCATTCTCCTCAATCGCCCGCACCGACATCTTGTAGAACATGACCGCCAGCCCAATGGGCACAATGAGGCTGAGTATCTCCCACGGAAACTCTTTGACATGGGTATAGCCTTCCTCGATCGGCGCGTACGCAGCGAAGAGATCGAAGCCGAGCATCCAGATCTGGAGAGAGACAAGGAGTATCAGGTTTTTGCCAACGGCGCTCCTGAGCCCCTTTACCTCCACTCCCGCCTGTTTCATCAGCCATCCCTTGATCCAGAGGTAGAGAGGGACGACGAGAGTCATTGCTAGAAATGTGAACAGGTTTGACTCGATCTCCTCGTGTACCTTCACGGGGGAGATACTCTTCAACAGGGCGGAAACCGAGAAAACCACGATGACTGCAAAGACCCGGAGAATCGGTACGAGTTCTTGCGGTGTCTCGCGTCGCTTGCCGGTTGCGAGGCAATACCCGTAATAGGCAAAAAGAACACCGGGCAGCGTCAGAAGCGGCACCATTACGAGCAGGAAGAAGTAGCTGGGAAGATTCTTTTCCTCAGTGAAAAACATGACCAGGGGCTGAATGAGCGCGCCCCAGATCCACCATGCCCCAAAAAGCATCGCTGCGACACCGAGTAATGTGCTGACCGGTGGAATCCTCATCTTCATGCGACAGGGGAGGGAACATCACGCTGCGAAGCTCGTGTGCCAAGTCGGAATGTCTCTG
Source organism: uncultured Verrucomicrobiales bacterium (assembly GCA_966251085.1). Lineage (GTDB taxonomy): Bacteria > Verrucomicrobiota > Verrucomicrobiia > Chthoniobacterales > Chthoniobacteraceae > CBINJX01. The sequence continues at coordinate 6,389 of CBINJX010000150.1, read as the reverse complement.
GGTGCTCGAGGCTGAGCGATCGCTGGGGGCAGACGCACGAAGCGGCCAAGTCCTGAAGGCCCGCCCTATGAGCGGGGAGGGGACCTTGGCACAGATTGAAAAAATTCAGGCTCCGCTCCACCAAGCCGCCTGACGGCTCACCTATCCATCTACCTCCGCTATTCCCCTCCGCCCCCTCGACCCGGCCGCAAAGATGGAGGCGGCACCTGCATCGTGGAACTCCGCAGAGAGCCGCCTCGACACAGCTGAACTACCGAAACGGGCGGGCGCTCTAATCCTCTGTCACCTCGTCCCGCCGTTTCGGATTGGCGAGTAACTGCTGCAGGTCGTCGATATTCACCGGTTTCGTGAGGTGATGGTCAAATCCCGCCTCGCGTGAACGGCGACGGTCTTCTTCCTGACCATAGCCGGAGATTGCGATGAGAGTCGCCCCACGGCAGCACGGATCGCCTCGCAATCGCTTCGCGACCTCAAACCCATCCATTCCTGGCAGGCCGATATCGAGAAGGATGAAATGTGGGCGGGTATCTCGTGCTTTTGCAACACCTCCGGGGCCATCGTTTGCAACGGCAACCGTAAAACCGCGGCGGCGCAGCAGTCTCGCAAGCCCCTCCGCGGTATCCGCGTTATCATCCACCACCAACACCCTCTGAGCAGCCGGTGTTTCGCCCCTTGTATCTAAAGGAGGTGTCCGTGCCGCCGCGGCATCCGCCGACGTCTTAGCCAATGGCAATCGCACCACAAACTCGCTTCCAAGACCCGCCCCCTTGCTGAAGACTGAGACAGTTCCGCCGTGCATCTCCGTCAATTTCCTGACGATTGCTAAACCGATCCCGAGTCCACCTTCGGACCGGGCGAGGCCGCGTTCGCCTTGCGCAAAAAGCTCGAACATCTCCTCCTGCCTCTCCGGGGGAATCCCGATGCCGTTATCGCGAACCCTGATCACGACATGGCCCAGTCCTTTGTCCAGGGACTCCAGTTGCTCCGTCCATGCCCCGAGCTCGATGCGGCCGCCGTCCGGAGTGTACTTTGCCGCATTGGTAAGGAGATTGGTGACGATTTGCTCAACTCGGGCCGGATCCGCTTTCAGAGGGAACGCCGATCCGGAGCTGTCGTAGGAGAGGATCAGCTCATGGCGCCGACGAGCGAGTAGCGGGCGCACGGACTCTACCGCATGCTCCAGAATCACGGCTGCATCCACCATCTGCGGACGGAGGCGGATGAGCCCGCGAGTGATTCGGGAGACATCCAGGAGGTCGTCCACCAGCTGTGTGAGCTGACCACCCTGACGTTCTATCACATCGAGAGCCCAGTTGAAGGTCGCATCCGAGGCATCCTCCCGGGACACCTGCGTTGCATTGCGGATGGCGGCCAGAGGATTCCGCAGTTCATGAGCGAGCATTGCGAGGAACTCGGTCTTGCGCCTATCAGCCTCCTGCAGCGCATGTTCCGTCTCCTTCTGGCTCGTCACATCTTCAATCACCGCGAACGTGCGGAGCGCCCGGCCCTCGGTGTTGCGAATGAAAGCCGCGCTGATTCGCACCCAGACAAACGAACCATCCTTCCGCACCAGGCGTTTTTCGTTGATATAGAAGGGGGCACCGCCCTCCTTTGCACGTTCGTAGATTCGCAAGTCCTCCTCCCGCTCTTCAGGGTGCGTGAGTTGGGGGAAGTGCATCGTGAGCAACTCCTCCTTGGTGTAGCCGGTGATTTGGCATAAGCGGTCGTTTACCCTCAGGAAACGGCCATTCTCCGCATCTGCCTGAACCAGCCCGGCGGAGGCTACTTCAAACATCACCCGGTGCTCCTCCTCGCTGGCTCGGAGTTGCTCATTCAGCCGCTGCAACTCAGCCCCACGCAGGAGGATCTCCGCCTCCATGTGTGCAGCCCTGGTCTCGAGCATCTTCATCCCTTCCGCCTCTTTTCCCTGGCGTCGCTTCTCCTGGATGAATGGCGTCACGTCCTCTACACGGTGAATGATATAGAGCAGTTCGCCGTCGGATCCGAGCACCGGTGAGTTGACTGGGCTCCACCAACGATCCTCCCATCCGCCACCTTCGTCCTCCGGCCGCCTGACAGGGTAGTACTGCACTGCCATCACATCGGCTCGCTTCTCTGATTTCACGCGCTCCAGGGAGGCGCGCAGGTTGTGCACTCCCATGGCTGAAGGCTCGTTTGGTGGATCGGGAAAGATTTCAAATAAAGAGCGCCTCATGATCTCCTTCCGCTCCGTCATGGTGGCCCGGAGATAGGCATCGCTCGCCGCCACGATGCGGAAGTCATCCGGAGCGAGGACGAGGTAAAGTCCCGGAGCGGATTCGAATAGAACGCGGAAGGGAGCCTGTGCAGCCTGCGCTTTTTTACGGTCGTGAATGTCCAGGGCGACTCCGATCCATCGCACGATCCGGCCGTTCTCGTCGCGCATTGGAGTGCCTCGCGCGAGATGCCACCGGATGGAACCATCCCGCGACCGGAAAGGCACCTCCATTTCAAAGTCGGCATTGCCCCGGGTGATCTCGTGCCATCGACGAACGATCCGCTCCCGATGATTGACCGGGATCGCCTGCATCCAGCCATCTCCGCCGGACTGTTCCATCGTCAGGCCTGTGAGGTCGAACCATCGCTGGTTGAAGAAAGTGACGCCTTTATCCGCCTCCGCAAACCAGACCAACTGCGGGGAAAGCTCCACCAGCAGGCGATACCGCGCCTCACTCTCTTCGAGCATCATCCGCTGACGTACTTTGTCGGTGAGATCGCGGCAGACTTTTGTAAACCCAACGAGTTCGCCACGCTCGTCCCGGATCGGCGTCACCTTTCCACTGGCAAAGAAACGGCTTCCGTCCTTGCGTTGGTGCCACCGATCGTCCGAAGCACCTCCTTTCTCACGGGCTGTCTGGCGCTCACGCTCCGGTGCCTCTGACGCGCGATCCTCCTCGGTGAAGATAATGTCCGCGGATCTCCCCAGTATCTCCTCCGCGGACCATCCAAAAAGATTCTCAGCTCCGGTGTTCCAGATCGTTACTCTCCCGACCGGATCGAAGACAATGATGGCGACCTCGCCAGCACTCTGCAGAGCACGCCAGACGTGATCCTGCCCCTGAGAGCGAGCCACGTCATACGGCAGCGGATCTGGAGTTGATTGCCCGGTAGTCATCGGCTTTTCTCAGTGATATCGAGGCGCGCCGTCCTGTGTAGCGTGAAGCGAGAGGAGATGGATGGTAGGTTCCTGTGCTCCCGAGGGATAGGAAAGGGTAAGCCAAACTCCGCTTCAAAATCACTCAATTAATAGTCGAGGGCTGAGAGTGAGAGCAACCGGCGAGCGGGGAGCGTAAAGGCGGGAAGAAAGTACTCAGTGCTCAGAAGTCTGTAACCAGCATCGCCACACTGCCCCGTTCCGATCTGCCGGTGCGCGGCTCTCAACTTGAATACTTCCAGCATTTGCCCGGAATGCGGCCCCTCCCGTGCGTACATTTTGACTTTCTTCCAGAAATGCGCGCATCACGGTGCGCACATCGGCTGGATTTCTAAGGAATGCGGGCCTTCAGGTGCGTACGTTTTGAGAAATTCCGATGAATGCGGCCCCCGTCGTGCGTACGATTGCAGGATTTTTGCAAAATGCGGCCCTTCTCGTGCGTACATTTGGGGGAAATGTGCAAATTGCGGTACTCGGCGTGCGTACGTTTGCAGAAATTCTGCGGAATGCGGCCTTCATCGTGCGTACGTTTACAGGATTTCCACAAATTGCGGCCCTGCAGATGCGTATATTCCGGCTCTTTGCCCAAACCGCGGCCCTTTTCGTGCGTATATTTTGTGTTCCGATGCAGAATGCGCTCATGAATCCGCGACCAAGGTTCCTGTGACGGTGTCGCTCCGGAGAAATGGTTGCTCTCCGCCTCGCATCGACGGTGGACAAGACGATCGGCGTAGCGATATCACCAGATCGCTGTGACACGTAAACAGAAGGTAATTGAGACGGCGCGGGCGACCTTTCGCTCCTATGCGAGAAGTTCTGAGTTTCAGCAATACTACGACAGGCTTGTAGAAAAACCTGCATGGTGGAAAATCGCGGATCAATTTCAATTCGCTGCGGGACGTCGAGCGATGAAGCGGCTTCTCGAGGCTCTGACACGAGAAGGGGAGATCGTCCTCGGGTTGGTTCTCATGCGCAATACGGTACTATCGGACAAGGCGTCCGCGGCGCCGGCGCTCGTCCTGGGCTCTTTTGACTTCAGTGTCGCCGGATTTGAGGAACTATATGCCGTCGCGGAACGGATTGAGACGCTTAGAAATGATCCGGATCCTTCGAGCAGACGTGCAGTTGAGGAAATTTACGAGGATGAGGAATACCGGATGTTTCGCCGTCGGGCACTTCCATCATGTGTAGCTGCGCCGAGCCACGTCATGCTGTTCGATGAGCTGATGAGGGGCGACGATTTCTTCGAACTCGAGTTCGGGGAAGTGACGGTTCCAAGCCCTTTTGTGGTGATGTTTGCCAACCGGAGTAGTCCCGCTGGAGGGCTGCTCGTATCCGCCGTCGTACCGCGGCCGGTTGCCGAACCGGTACTGCAATACCTGGTCGAAGAACGCGCCCGGCCAGAGCCGTCGGACGTGCCTCCACCACTCCCCCGACGCTCAGTAGATCCTGCTCAGGGCACGATACCGCCACCATTTCCTCCCCGGCCACCTGCCGCTGAGCACATCTCCGTGCCGCCGCCACTCCCGCACCGTTCAGCAGTGCCGCCACCGCCGACGCGCAAAATCCCTCTTTCTTTACGAGTGGGGACCGTCATTTCCTTTCTCGTCATTGGATTTCTAGGCTTTCGCTTCATTGAGTCCGCCGTGAGTCTGAAAAACAATCCAGTGCCACGGGAACCAGGTGCGGAGGCGCTTTCCGAAGCGGTACGCCTCATCACCGGTTCCCGGAATGGAATCGCCCACGGCAATACGCCAGAGGCGAAGATCCTGGCTGAGCAACTTTCCAGGCAGATGAAAGTCGCCCGAGACACGATGTTCGAGCACAGCAGTCGTGAGTCGGTGACGTCGGAGATGCTCACTAAGGGACAATTCCTTGTCTTCTGTCAGCTGAACCCGGACTCGTGCGTCTTTCTCATTCACGTTCCTGAACTCCATCGCTTTACCAGTTCGGCAAAGGAATCGATGGCCGAACTCGCCTATCTGACTGCAGCCCAAATACTGGATTCCGCCCAAAAAAACGAAGTGCAAACGCTGGCGGTTGCAACTCGGGGAACACTCCTCTATGACCACGTGTTGATCGGCGAATATGCCCCTGGGAGCGAAGATCCCTTAGCAAGTGCAGAAAAGGCTCCTGACAAGGGAGTACTGGCTCCCAGCTTGAAAAAGTTCTTTGTTTCTAAAGACAAGCCGTTTGCCGAGGCGACTCCCTGATCACGATGCAAAACTCAGCACTTGCGCATCGGGCCCCAGGTCGAAGCTCGAAACAGGGGAAATGCTGAATTGCCTGCAGGCAAGCGCAGTGAAATTTCTTGCCAGTCCCGATGTGCAGTCGTTAGCGGTAGTGCGGTGCGCACCCCAAGGTTTTTCTCAGTGAGTATGGCAGTTGCCTCTGCCGCGATGTTTTCTGTTTCGGCTCATGCAGTTCTTCTGGAGATCGAGCCGTTCGATTATCCATCGAACACCGGAACCGGGCTATCTGGTCTGGGTGGTGGCACCGGGTGGGGGGCGAACCTGTGGACGGATAGCGACAGCCTTCCGACACTCGCGTCTTCGAGCCTAAGTTTAAGCTATCCGCTCAATGTCCCGCTGACTCCCACCGGCGGGAAACTCGAGCTGACGCTCGATGCGACCAATAACCCGGCATTCCGTACTCTCGGCACCACGATTGGGCTCGCCGCCAGCGGTCAGGAGTTCTACTCGAGCGCTCTATTCCGGCGGTCTTCGGTGACGGGCGAACTGACTTCCGTGTTATTTGATGGTACTTCGGGTGGTCTCAGTAATATTCGCTGGTACTACGGGATCGATAACAACGGTTTCTTCAGCGTCGCTGTCGATCCGAGTACGGCCACTCAACGGGCCACATCGACCTTTGCCGCAGAGGCGGACACGACCTACCTCGTCATCGCGAAAATGCGGACGAACACTGGACCGGGCGGAAATGACGAAGTTTTTCTCAAGGTCTTTGCGGAGGGATCACTGGTGGTGGAGCCCATGTCTGATGATCAATGGGATTTGCGGGCACATGGAAACTCCGGGGTGACTCTGGACCGTATCCGCCTTTCGATGTCCAATGTGGCCGGAGAGACGAATGAGTTTGATGAGCTCCGTATCGGCACGACGTTTGCCGATGTGACCGGTATTCCAGAGCCCGGGTCGGCAGCGTTGCTGGCGCTGGGCACGGCGATGCTCGGGTG
>CBINJX010000149.1:0-8518 GCA_966251085.1 uncultured Verrucomicrobiales bacterium | reverse complement strand
TCCGAATCCCCCCTTTCACCAGTTCCAAATCATGAGTGCCCAAAACGAACCTCAACGCCTGACCACTGCTCACGGCATCCCTGTTTCCGATAATCAGAACTCGATGACCGCCGGCCGCTTCGGTCCGGTGCTGCTGACGGACTTTCACCTCGTCGAGAAGCTCGCCCATTTCAACCGTGAGCGTATCCCCGAGCGCGTGGTGCACGCCAAGGGTGCGGGCGCTTATGGTTACCTCGAGGTTACCGAGGATATCCGTCACCTCACGAAGGCCGCTCCTTTCCAGGAAGTCGGCAAGCGGACTCCTTGCTTCCTCCGTTTTTCCACAGTCGGTGGCGAGAAGGGCAGCGCCGATGCCGCCCGCGATCCGCGCGGTTTCGCTCTCAAGCTCTACACGGAAGACGGCAACTGGGACATCGTCGGCAACAACACGCCGGTGTTCTTCATCCGCGATCCTCTGAAGTTCCCTGACTTCATCCACACCCAGAAGCGTAATCCCGCGACTAACTGCGCGGACGCGAACGCGATGTGGGATTTCTGGGGCCTCGTGCCGGAGTCGACTCATCAGGTGACGATCCTTTTCTCGGATCGCGGCACCCCGCGTTCCTACCGTCACATGAACGGCTACGGATCGCATACTTTCGCGTTCGTGAATGCGGAAGGGAAGCGCCACTGGGTGAAGTTCCACTTTAAAACTAAATCCGGCATCCAGAACTTCACCGCGGAAGAAGCGGTCGAGATGTCCGGCAAGGATCCCGATCACGCCACCCGCGATCTCTTCGACACGATCGCAGCGGGCAGAACCGCCGAGTGGGAGTTCCAGATCCAGGTAATGTCCGAGGAAGAAGCGCAGACCTATCGCTTCGATCCCTTTGACGTCACGAAAGTTTGGCCTCATGCCGACTTCCCATGCATTACCGTTGGTCGCCTCGTGCTAGACCGCAATCCGCGCAACTACTTCGCCGAGGTGGAGCAGTCCGCCTTTGCTCCTTCCAACGTGATCCCGGGCGTCGATTTCTCGCCGGACAAGATGCTGCAGGGCCGCGTCTTTGCATATGCCGATGCGCATCGCTACCGGCTGGGCGCCAACTACACGCAGCTCCCGGTGAATTGCCCGTTTGCCGTTCGCGGCGGCGTCGCAAATCATCAGCGTGATGGTTTCATGTACGACGGCCGCGCCGGTGATGCACCGATCTACGAGCCGAACAGTCTCGGCGACGTCAAGGTAACGCCCGAAGCCGCCCCGTACCCGCATCCTGTCACGGGAGTAGCCGGCCACCATGCCCGCGCTTACGAGCAGGACGACTTTGCCCAAGCCGGAGCGCTTTACCGCCTCATGTCCGAGGAAGAGCGCACGCGCCTCATCGGCAACATCGTTGCCGCTCTCAGCAAGGTCACCCGCCGTGAAGTTCAGCTCCGCGCGATCTGCAACTTCTACCGTGCGGATGCCGAATACGGGACCCGCATTGCGCAGGGTTTGATCATTGATCTCGAAGCCGAAATGGCAGCCGTCCGCTCCAATCGCGGTGCAGCTCCGGCGATTCAAACCGATCGCACCTCGGAGCCGCTTTCGACAGCGAAGGAATAAGCTCCGAAAACCAGTTTCCCGGCAACCTGGGCGCGTCCACCTCGAAAGTGGTGGGCGCGCCTTTCTCTTTTCGGATCCGTAACGTAAACCACCCCAACTGAAGGCGGTCGGAGACTACGCACCAATCGCTTCCGGTTCCCTCACTCTCACAGGCGACTCGTCCTCAGCCTTTTTTTCCCCGACGAGCCGGTCGAAAATCGGTGATGCCATCAGCGTGGTAACGACGGCCATGATGACGAGTGTGGCGAAGAGTCCCTCCGAAATGACCCCGCGCTGGAGGCCGATGTTGATGATGATGAGTTCCATCAGCCCGCGCGAGTTCATCAGGACACCGATTCCAAGAGCTTCGCGGTTGGGCAGGCCGGTAGCGCGAGCAGCAATCCAGCAGGCGACTCCCTTTCCGAGGATTGCCGCAACAAGGACCGCACCGCACATGAGCCAGAGGAAGGTGCTATTGAGCAGCCCAATCTTTGTATTCAGGCCCGAGTAGGTGAAGAAGAGCGGTAGCAGGAGCGCGACAGTGAGCGGCTGAATGCGGCTCATGAGATCACGTGTCATCAATCCTCGCGGCATCACGGCACCCATGACGAACGCCCCAAATACTGCATGGAGACCAACGAGATCGGTGAACCATGCACCGAGAGCCATGAGCGCCAGGCCGACGACAAGCCCTGCCTCCGTGAGTGCTCCATTCTTGATGAGAAAACGCTGTCCACGCTGGAGGAGCGGCTTGAGGATGACGAAGGCGAAGGTCACGTAGGCCGCGCCGCCGCCGATATTCAGCCAGGCGTGACTCCAATTCTGGTCGAAGCTGGCGAGGACGACTGCCAGGAGACACCATGCTGAGGCGTCATCGATCGCGCCCGCTCCCAATGCCACAGTACCCATGGTGGTGCCGGAGAGCCCTTTGAAATGGATGATACGCGCGAGCATCGGAAATGCGGTGATGCACATCGAAGCGCCGAGGAAGAGCATGGCTTCCATCAGCGAGGTCTTTTCCGGGAAGAGATCAGTGTAGTGAAAGAAGAGCCAGGCCAGCCCGGCTCCCAGGACAAACGGCGTCACCATCCCCGCCAGAGAGACTGCGACGGAAGATTTGAAACGCTGAGCGACGATGTCCATACGGAACTCCATACCGACTACGAACATGTAAAGCGCGAGACCGAGTTGGGAGGCGGGGAAGAGGTAGCTTTGTGTGTCGCGGGTTTGCTGGCTCGGATCCCATGGAAAAATCCATGCCTGAGCTTCCGGAGCGAGCATCCCGAATAGCGACGGCCCAAGCAGTACGCCGGCAATCATCTCCGCCACAACCTGAGGTTGTCCGAACCGCGCAGCGATGGCGCCTACCAGACGGCAGAAGAGCAGGATGACTGCTATCTGGAGAAAGAACTGAACTGCAAGGTGGAGATTATTCATGACGGGAACAAGTAGCCTCTCTTGGTCATACCTGCTCGGTTCTTGTAGCGGAAATAGAACATCGGCATCGCTGTAATGCTAAATCGCTATTATTCAGGAGGTGCAGCCGGACTCTGCAATATGGCAGTCCGTGTCTCAACCGGCCGTCAACTCTCCGGCAGAGTACAAAAAGGGCTGCAGGCAAGAGCGCCTGCAGCCCGGGTGAAATGCTTCGAAATGGAACAGCCGAAGGGAGATTACACTAGCGTAGACGCCATGACTTTATCCGCGCGTCCGGAAGCCTGCAGGGTGCCAGTGATGACACCCGCACCATCGACAAAGCTGCCGCCGCCTGCATCCGCTCGCACAAACACGCTACCGGTCCGCAACGAGCCAACGCTCCCGTTGACGAGAATCTGTGCGATTCCGTCACCCAAGTCTGTATTGCCGATGGATCCGCCGATGTCGATCAGCGCTACGGAATTTTGAAACTCAAGGTCGGTGCGGAGATCACCCGCAAGTTGCAAATGGCCTCCGAAGGCACCGGCAAATGTTACCTTTGCCGCCGACTCGGCATTTCCTATGTCACCGCGTACTTGGATCACGCTTTTCGCGGAAACCTTTCCAGCAATGGCAGTTACTTCACTACCCGATTCACCGAGGATAAGATCTTTGCCGACGTTCAGGTTTGCGGCGAAGTTCCCACCAACTCGGAGTTCGATCAGATCGCCGTCCACGTCGATCACGGAAGCCTTCACGTTGGAGCTGGTCTGTAGTGCCAGGTTGCCACCTACGTGGATACCTGCCTGAACTGATGGCAGCCCTGTACCGATGCTTCGGCTGGATGTCACAGGCGCCAGCTTGGCAACACTCACGGTCAAGTCTTCGCCTGCGCGAATGGCTCCCGAAAATTCGCCCGCTGAGCTGATGACAACATCCCGGCCTGCAGCGATGAGCGCTGCGATCTTCTGCGTACTGGCCGAAACGGCAACATCTTGCGTGGCATGGATGAGCACATTGGAAGTGATTCCAGCTTCGGTCGTGAGCGCCGCATGGCGAGCGGCAAGAACGACTGCTTTGCTGATTTTTCCGGTGCTTTCGATGGTGACGTCGCCTTCAGCGGTTTCCATGCGTGTGCCGGAAATGCCACCACTCCCAGCGTTCACGATCAGGTCATTCGCCGGCAGCAATTGGCTGTCGAGAATCGCGCGCTCAGTGGTGATGCGCAGGTCTGAACCGGAGACAAAGCTGCTCTTTGTAACTTGCCCCAAAACGGTTACATCGGCGTCGAAGCCGGAGGAGAAGACGTTTTTGCTCCAGCCTCGCCCTACCGCGACGAAGGCACCGTCATAGACGATGAAGTCGTTGCCAGTGACCTTGCCGGCAATCGCAGCTTCCAAGGCTCCCTCGCGGGATCCGATCACGCTGTCCACAACAGAACCTGAGGCTTTTTCCGCGCCAGATACCTGCAGGACGAGAGATCCGTCGGGTAGCACTTCGGATTTGGTGATGTATTCGACGACAGAAACGGCCAGGTCTGAACCGGCTGTGACTTCACTGCGAAGAAGAAATCCACCGACGGTGATCAATCCCTCGTCCGAGGTAACAATTCGTGAGTTTGTGACCGATTCCGCAATATGGAGTGTGAGGTCATCGAAGCTGGTAATAGAGGAGTCCTTCACTCCACCTCCGATCTGACTTTCACCCTCGATCATACCGCCTACGGTCACCGTGCTGCGAAGAACGGCTCCAGCCGTCTTGAGCGTGAGGTTTGCCCCCACCGTGACGTTGGTGTCGTTGAGCCGGTTGCCGGCGTTCAGGAAGAGGTCTCCCTGCACTCGGATTGTACCGCTGAGATCCTGATCCACCTGCAGGTTGAGGCGATCTCCAGCCGTGACAATCCCAGTTGAGCGCAATGCGCTCTTCAGCCAGATCTGCCCGACCGGTTCGCCCAATTCTGAATTGAATGTGGTCTCCTCTACGGAGAGTCGGCCTTTGAAAGCTGCATCAAGGGTTACCGTGCTGGATACAGTGCCAAGCTGGACGGTGCCGCTCACTTTTCCAATAAGGATGGAGCTATCGATCTCTCCACCAATCGACAAAGTCCCCGCGACCTCCCGTTTCACAGAGAGGAGCGTGCCGGCCTCCACTCCATCCCGGAGGTTTATCACCGCTCCCGCGCGGATCTTGTCCACTTCCAGTCCGCCCGTGCCATCCGCGACAGCAACAAGACTGCCGTGGATCTGCAACCCGCCGCCTTTGCTGAATCCGACACCCTTGTAGCCTCCAAGCTCGAACGTAGCCGCCCCGTCAGTTTGTACGGTGTACACCCCTTTGATCGCCGGGAGCTTGGCCCCTGCGGGACCGCTGATGACTCCGAGGCTGATGACCCCATCACCCGAATTCGGACCTGAGTTCCCATCCGCAAACGTCAGCGAGAAATCACTTCCTGCACCAGTCACTACGATGGATTTCAGGTCGCCACCCGCCACGACGACATCGGCCCCATCCACATTCAGGAGTTCGACAGAGTCGAAGCTGCCGGCAACCTGCACCTTAACCGTATCACCGTCGGCGTCGGTGTAGGTAACTAGGCCGGGCGACGTCACGGCGGGAGCTATACGGGCTTCGAGCACTTCGAGCGTGGAAGCCGCGCGGCAGGATTCAGGGATCGCCTGTGGGGTGGTCATAAGTAACGGGGCAGGGTTCGAGATTTCGGAGTCGTTAAACGTTGCGGTCTATCAGTCGCGGCGAATGCGGCCACTCTTGATGGAGGCCTTCAGGCCTGTGTCCGAGCCTCCCTGAATCCGGTCGATGCTGCGGTCGCGATCGTTGTTCTCAATGAAGTCGGCGCCCAGGGGCTCACCAAGCTGATCGGTCGTGCCGCCGAGCAGTACGTCGTCGCCTTCGTCACCACTTGCGGTGTCCACACCTTGATCCCCGACGGCTCGCGGATCAGAGCCGGGCGTGATGTTCGACGTCATCACCGTGACACGCTTGTCGATCGCTTGTCCTGGCAGTGCGTGGCCGAAGTCGCGGATCAACGCTTTCACGTCGAACTTCGACGTCCGGGTCCCCTCGTGCGTCGAAGCGCTCTTAGCGGAGAACGGCATGGCAAGCATTGCGTCATCGCTGACAATCAGGTCGTTGCCTGCGTCGCCTGCGAGCACATCGTTGTGCGCCTCCAGAGGAGAAGCGCCGGCCTTACCTCCACGGCCATGCAGCTTACTGTGGGTATGGCGTTCGAAGACATTGCGGTCATTGAACGGGAACTTGCCGGATTGCTCACGTCCGCCCAGTGCAGTCTCGAGACCGGCATTGAGTTGATCGATTTCCTTTTCCAGCGACTTGGCCGAACGCTTCTGATTTGCTGGGGTGTCGAGAATGGTCGGTACGTAGATCGCACCGAAATCACCGACGACGGTGTCGTTGCCTTCACCGCCACCGATCACATCGCTTCCGATGGATCGTGCGAACTCGTAATCCGGCGCGATCAGCATCAGGTCTTCCGGTTTCGGGAAGCGGCGCTTCAGGCTGAGCAGATCGAAGCCGATGTGGTCGCGCTTGATGTGGTTGTTGAGCTCAATGTTTCGGGAGCGCTCCTCAACCTTGAGGAGCTTCTTCACATTCCGCACGGCCGTTTTCTTCAGCGACTCGAAGTCTGTAGCGCCACTGGTCAGTGAACCACTGACAAACGGAGTGATGATTGCGCCATTGTCGCCAATGAGCGTATCCGCACCGGCATCGCCCTGAATCGTGTCATTGCCAATCACGAGTTTCGGCTGATCGGCATCAGCGCCTGTAAACACCGGTTTGTCGCGCTCTGGATTGTTGGCGACAGCATTATCCACCAACTGCGTGAGCATCTGGGCTTGCGCGTTGAGGACCACGTACTGGAAGTCCACCGCAATCTGCTGCAGGTCGCGCAGGTGATTGTAGTAGCTGACCGCAGTTTCGCGGAGCTGCGCCTCGGGCACAGGCAGTCCGATCATCGTCGGAGTGATGAGCTTGCCGCCATCACCGATTACCGTATCCGCGCCATCCCCCGCAGTGATGGTGTCGTTACCGACGCGGACTTCACCCGTGACGGGACGTTGTGAGAACGTGCGCTCCCACTGGTCGAAGTCGAGGCCAAGGAAGTGCATGCTGCGAAGCGCACCGGTGAGTTCACGAGTCACCGCTGTCGCCGCGGAATCGATCGCGGAGAAGCCTGAGGTGATCGGCGTGTAGAAATGCGCGTCGTCACCAAAGATCAGGTCATCGCCTGCTCCGCCGTCGATCACATCATTGCCCGGCAGCGCGCCAGAGTGGTGCACCACATCGGGAATAAACGCGACGTACGGAACCAGCGTATCGCCGTCGGTCTTCTGGACTCCGTCCGCAATGAACGGCTGCAGCGTCGGCACTTCGTTCGCGACGAGCGAATAGTGAGGTGTACCGAAGTGGAGTTCCTCCGGCTGGAGAGTAACCCAAGGACGAATTACCGTGCCGTCCGGCGGGAGCACGACACCCACATTTGCATCCGCAGCGATGTCGAGGAGACGGATCGATGTCTGGATCTTCGGCAGGTCGGTTTCGAACGGCAGCGTGTTCGTCGCGGAATCGCCGAGAACCAGATCGCTGCCGCTGCCACCAGAGACGGTATCGTCACCACGCTGACCAATCACCACATCATCGTCATCGCCGCCATCGAGTGTGTCGTTGTTTGGAGCAACGAGATTTACGAGCAGCAGGTCGGTATTCCACCGGCCGCCGCTGTACACCTTATTACCCGCTGCGGTTGCAGAGCCGCTGGCGATCACGAGATCCGCGCCCATCAACTTGCTGGCGAGGAAGGCATTCTGATCCAGGGCAACCGTCTGCTCGCTGTCGATGATGCCTGTGATCGTGGCGATCTCTTCCAGGAGAACATCCCGGTGCCATGAGCCGTCGCTATTGAGCTTCGGAGTTCCGTCCGGATTGAAGGTACGAACGATCAGGCCGACATCGCCCACGATAAGGTCGCGACCGGCACCACCGAGGATGGTGTCGTTTCCGAGGTGACCGACGAGTTCGTCATCGCCTGCGCCACCATCGATGTAATCGTTACCGCGCTGGCCGAGGACGATATCCTGTCCGTCGCCGCCGAAGATTGTATCGCTGCCTGTGATGCGATCGATGTCGTCGAAGCGAACAATATCACGGATCACATCCGGGAATGGTGGTGCGTAGCGAGCCCACTCGCCATTCGCTAGAGCGCGACGATGAATTGTGCCGTTGTCACCGAGGATCACGTCAGCCTCGCTGCCGGCGTCGATCACGTCATTGCCATCCGCACCGAAGAGCACATTGTGGCCACCGGTGATGTCGTCTTCACCGGTTCCTCCGTAGATCGTATCGTCACCCTGCTGACCAAGGATGAAGTCATCGCCCTCGCCACCGTGGATTGTATCATTTCCACCGGCATCGTTCGTGGAGGTGAAGATGGAGACCCACTGTTGATTCAGCGGAAGTGCCGAATCCCAGAGGCCATGGTCACCCAGCACGATGTCACTTGAT
>CBINJX010000148.1:0-8561 GCA_966251085.1 uncultured Verrucomicrobiales bacterium | reverse complement strand
ATTGGTCCGTGGATGGGAAAACCTGCAGGAGGAGCTCCCTATTCCGCCCCTGCGTGTCGCTGCCTTCGGTGTCTTTCTCGCGATCCTTTCCGGTTGTATTCCGGTAGTCGTCGGGAAGCCGTTTCTGACGCAGTACATGTTTCATCTGCCGGACCTGCCGATCGTCGGGGAGCTGCACATTGGGACACCGCTGTTATTTGATACCGGAGTCTTCCTGCTCGTGAGTTGTATCACTGTGAAGCTCGTCATCGTGCTCGCGCGCTCCACGTCGGGGTTGTCGGCTTTTACCCCGGGGGAGATGCCGTACTACGCTTCCGTGCTGGAAGAGGTTATCGAGGATGAATCAGAACACGCGGAGGAGGAGCGCAGCGATGCAAATTGAGACCGCCATCCTCATCGGTGTGATGTTTGGCATCGCGACTTACCTGCTCCTGAAGAAGAACTTCGTTCATATCCTCTTCGGCTTCGTAATCCTTTCCAACGGAGCCAATCTGTTCATCCTGGCGATGTCCGGTGATCCGGAAGGAAAACAATCGCCGGTTATCATTGAGGGCGGCGGTCCTGTGGTGGATCCGCCGAGCAGCTGGGGGAGTCGGCCGACCCGTTGCCTCAGGCGCTGGTGCTCACAGCGATTGTCATCGGCTTTGGTCTTACCGTGTACCTGATCATGCTGCTCTACCGTATCTTTCTGGATACGAGGACGACAGACGCCGAGAACCTGTTCTTGCCGGAGGCTAATGATGAATAGCCTGATCTGGCCATTTCTCATTCCGATCCTGACCGCACTCCTGTGCTGTCTCTTTTTCGGGCTTCCTACGGCGACGCGGCGCATCTTCATAGCAATATCTGCGACCGTGCAGCTGATCCTGGCGGTATATCTCACTGCCAAGGCCCTGAACGGTCCACCGCTGGTGCTGAATGTGGGCAGTTGGGTTCCTCCTCTGGGGATTGTCCTGGTGCTGGACGGTCTCTCCGGGATCATGCTCTGCCTTTCAACGTTCGTCTCCCTTGCCTGTATTCTTTTCAGTTATACTGAAATATCGTCATGGGAGGAGCAGCCGCTTCGCCTGCCGCTCATGCAGATGCTGGCAGCGGGGATCAACCTGAGCTTCCTGACCGGGGACCTCTTCAACCTTTTCGTCGCCTTCGAGATCATGCTCGTGGCTTCGTATGCGCTCCTCACGCTCGAGGCTAACGATCGTGATATCAAGGAGGCGTTCCCGTATCTGTCTGTAAACATCTTCGGAAGCACACTCTTTCTGGTGGCTGCCGGGTTGGCTTACACCGTCTTTGGTACGCTGAACATGGCGGATATCTCGCGTCGTGCGGCAGCGATGGAGGGGGACTTTGGAGTGCTGTTGGTAGTGCTGCTCCTGATGGTCGTCTTTGGGATTAAAGCCGGAGTTTTCCCTCTCTATTACTGGCTGCCGAACAGCTACCCGATTCTCCCTTTCTCGTTGGGAGCCTTCTATTCCGGCATGCTCACGAAGGTAGGTGTGTATGTGCTTCTTCGCATGCTGTGCACGGTGTTCCCGCACAGCCTCGATCAGGTGCATGCGGGGCTGGCCTGGCTGGCCGGCTTTACCATGGTGCTGGCGGTGCTGGGTGCGATCTCACGGAACTTCATCCGGGGCATCCTCTCTTTCCACATCGTCAGCCAGATCGGCTACATGGTGCTCGCAATCGGATTCTTCACCCCCCTCGCGATTGCGGGGTGCATCTACTACGTCATTCACCACATCATCGTGAAGTCCTCCCTGTTTCTGATCGGCGGTACAGCGATGTTTTATAATCGTACTGATAACCTGAAGAGCATGGGCGGGTTGTGGCGAAGTAGCCCGATCTTGGGAGTCTGCTTTCTGTGTCAGGCATTCTCGCTGGCTGGCGTGCCGCCGTTGAGCGGCTTCTGGGGGAAGTATGTGGTCCTGCTGGTCGGGGTCGCGGAGAAGCATTACGTGCTGGTAGGTGTTGCCCTGGCAGCTTCCATTCTAACCCTGGTAAGCATGCTGAAGATCTGGGTGGGAGCTTTTTGGCAGAGAATGCCGGAGGGACAGGCTCTGGAGCCTACACGTCACCTGAAGGCAATGACCCTGATTGTAATATGCCTCACGGCCACCTCGTTATCCATTGGCTTTGGAGTCCAGCATTTCCTCCACATATCTGAGCTCGCTGCAAAGTCGCTTCTGGACCAGGCCGCATATCAGGACGCGGTCTTTAGCGTTACCGGAAAGGGGAGCATGGAATGAAGGCGTTGATCATGCATCTGCTCATTGCCTTCGTCTGGTTGTTCCTGAGTGGTAACACCAGTCTGGGTGGATTTATCAGCGGCCTGATCGCCGGCTTTCTTCTGCTGGCGCTGTTTCAGCGAGCGCTCCAGGCTCAGGATTACGTGCGTCGATTGTTGGCTTTTGCCCGCTTTGCCGTGCTTTTCTTGCGGGAGGTGGTGATCTCAAATCTTCGGATCGCCAGCACGGCCCTGCACCCCCAGGTACGGCGTATCCGAGGGGAATTCATGGCTTACAATGTGGAGGATCTCACGAAGTTCGAGATCTTGCTTCTCTGCTACTGCCTGAGTCTCACACCAGGAACCACGGTGGCCGGGAAGTCGGTGGATGAAAGGGCAATTGTCCTCCATGCGTTTGCGAGCGGAACCCCGCAGGAGATCAGCGAGCATATCGATCGAACTCTTAGAAAGTACATCCTGGCATTCACCCGATGATTACCGTTGTTGTTTATATCTGCTATGTGCTGCTGGCGATCGCTGCATTCTTTGCGGTGAAGCGAGTGCTGCAAGGGCCGACCATGCTGGACCGGGCGATCGGATTCGACATGCTAACCACTACTACGGTTGGAGCGGTGGTTCTCGTATCTATCAATCGTCACACGCAGTCATATATCGAGCTGATGCTGATCTTTTCCCTGCTGGGATTCGTGGGGACCGTCGCTTTTGTCTCGTACCTCCATACCGACCTGGGCCAGCGGCTCTCGCGTGCGCGGTCCAGGCGCGAGAAATCACAGGACCAGAAGTCATGATGCTATTACAGGAAATCGTTGTCAGTGCGATGCTGCTCGCAGGGTCGCTCCTCATGATGTTGGCGGGCTTGGGGATTCAACGCTTTGGTGGGCCGCTTAACCGGGCGCATGCACTTTCCAAGGCAAGCACCCTGGGAATCTGCCTCCTGCTCGGGGCTCTCTGGGTCTCGCTGAACGATGAAATCGCCGGACTCAAGATCCTACTGATCATCGTCTTCAGCCTGCTCACCATTCCCCTGGCAGGGCATCTGATTGCGCTCTTTGCGTTCCAGAATGATCGGTCTCCTCTTCCGACACCGCCCCGGAAAACGACGCCGGAGGAGCCTCCTCCACCCACAAGCCCAGCAGTGTAGAGCGCGGTTCTCTGCGGAGTTCAGCGATGCAGGTGCCGTCTTTCAGCAGCCCGGTACTCTCCTGGGATAAAAACAAACAAGCCGATCCCCGTATCCGTCTTACGCCGTATAGGCAAGATACTCCACCGCCTCACGGCATTGCGGATTATCCAGCAATTCATCGGAGGCTGCGCTCTCGACGATCTGGCCCACTCCGTCGCGCACACAGACGCACGCAAGCCAATCGGCCACCCGGCGAGCCTGGGCCACGTTGTGAGTGACGAGCACGATGGTGTGCTGCTGCTTAAGTCGCAGGATTAATTCCTCAATGGCCTGTGTGCTGCGCGGATCGAGCGCACTGGTGGGCTCGTCCATCAGGATGATTTCGGGTCCAACAGCCAGCGTACGTGCGAGGCAGAGCCGCTGCTGCTGGCCGACGGAGAGCGCGAGGGCGGAGGATTTGAGCCGGTCTTTGACCTCGTCCCAGAGCGCGACTTCGCGCAGGGAACGTTCGACGAGATCCTGGCGCTCGCTCCGGCTCAGGCGCTGCAATCGTTTCGCTCCGAAGAGTACATTTTCCCCGATGCTCGCCGGGAAGACGACTGGCTGCTGGAAGAGCATGCCGACCCGGGTGCGAAGCGCGTTCACATCGACGTCACTGCCGAAGATCGAACCGCCGTGGAGACGGATGTCGCCGCTAACGCGCAGCCCGGGCATCAGGTCGGTCAGGCGGTTCAGGGTTCGCAGCAGCGTGCTCTTTCCCGCGCCCGACGGACCGATGATGCCAAACACCTGTTTGCGGTGAACGTCGAAGCGGACATCCCGCAGAAGCGGTTTCTTTCCGGCGAGCACATCTAGCCCGCGCACTTCCAGTATCGGTGGAGTTGCAGGGAGTGGAGGCGCTTCGCAGGCGGGGGAACTCGAGTGTGGCTCAGACATCGGCTTCTTCGTGCATCTTGAGGCGGCTGGGCAGGGCGATGAGGCTCAGGAGGAAAACGAGGCCGAGCAGCACGAGCGCCGCGCCCCAGAGTTTCGAGCCGACGGCGGGATCGAAGGAATCCTGCGCGAGGATGAAGATGTGATAGGGAAGGGTGAGCACGGGGCTGTCTTTGATTCCCTGCGGCCATGTGGCGCCGGCAAAAATGGTGCAGGTGAACATGATCGGCGCTGTCTCGCCTGCAGCTCGTGCGAGTCCTAGCAGGGAGCCGGTGATGAGCCCGCCCCAGGCCTGAGGAAGGAGCACCGACCAGATGATCTGTGTGTGGCTGAGTCCGAGCGCGGCGGCTGCTTCGACGTACCGGGAGGGGATTGCTTTGAGACGCTCGATCAGGGTGATGGTGACCGTGGGCAGCATACTCAGGGCGAGCACGATGCCGCCGATGAGCCACGACTTTCCCCAGCCGAGCCATTGGACAAATACGATGAACCCGAACAGCCCGAAGAGGATGCTGGGCAGACCGTTTACAGTGTAGAGGACGGTGCGCAGTGTGCGCCGGGCCGCGGAGCCGCGCAGCCAGACTCGCTCCATCAGCGCGAGTCCGATGGCCATTGGCGCACAGATGACGAAGGCCGCGGCGAGAATGATGATGGTACCGACGAGATTCCAGTAGATGCCACCCGCCGCGCCGACCAGCCGGATCTGCTCGGTGAAGAACGACCAGCTCAGCGCGGGAAATCCGCGCTGTGCGACGACGAAGATGAGGCCGAGCAGGATGCAGACGGCGCCCGCCGCGCAAAGGCCGGTCACCAGGGCGAGCAGGTAATCGGCAGTTTTACGCATCCGATCTCCTTCCAAAGCCGGTGCCGAGCATGGTCACGCTTGCGGTGATGAGCAGCAGGATGAGCCCCAGCCCGATCACCGCTGCCCAATGCAGCGGGTCACCATAACCGATGTTCGTTTCCGAGCTGCCGAGTTTGCTGGTGAGCGTCTGCCCGGATTCCAGCAGGGGGCGGAGTGAGAGCCAGTTCACGGGGAGATTGTTGTCCTGACGTCCGACCACGAGAAACACCGCAATGGTTTCGCCGAGGGCGCGTCCGAGCGCCAGGAGCAGCGCCGCGCCGAGTCCGCGTCGCGCCTGCGGGAGGGCGACATGAAAGATGGCTTCGCCTCGCGTCAGCCCGAGCGCGCGCGCGGCCCGGCGTTGAGCGGCGGGCACGGCGCGAAGGGAGTCGTCGCTGAGCGTCACGATTGTGGGGAGAATCATCACCGCGAGCAGCACCCCGGCGGTGAGCAGTGTGTCGCCGCTCAGCGGTTCGAAACGCTCGAAGAGTTCGTAGATCCAGTCCCGCAGGAGCAGGATGCCTAGCAGACCATAGACGACGGATGGTACGCCGGCGAGCAGCTCGATCAGCACCTTCACCGCAATTCGCGCCTGCCGCGGCAGGTATTCCGAGATGAACACCGCGGCGCCGAGTCCGAGTGGCGCTGCCATCACGAGCGCCACCAGGGAGACGGCGATGCTCCCGTAGATCATCGGCAGTGCACCGAATTCTTTCTGCCGGAAAAACCATTTCGTCCCGGTGATGTAGTCCCATCCTTCGTGCCGCCATACCGGCACGCTCTGCAGCACAAAGATGCCGACGAGCAGCGCGAGCGCGGACAGCGCGACCAAGCTGAAGATCCAACTCCACGCGCGTGTCATGCGGCGTTACTGCTTCAGGTCCCGCAGCCGCAGATAGCCGTGCTTCTTCACCAGCTCCTGACCGCGATCGCTCAGGACGAAATCGACAAAAGTCTTTGCCGGGCCAGTCGGCTCGCCATTGGTGAGCAGGAAGAGAGGACGGCTGAGCGGGTATTTCTGGGAGGCGATGTTTTCGTTCGTCGGCTGAATCACCGTGCCGTCATCGAGTTTGATCCCGAGGGCGAAGACCTTCTTTCCATCGGCCCAGGAGGAAGAGAGCTGTGAGAGTGCGCCGCGTGTGCCAGCTACCTTGTTGCGAGTCTCTTCGTTACCGCCGACTTCCGGGAAACTCACCTGCGGAGCGGCCTTTGAGCTGCCATAGGCCCAGTGGACAAACACCTCCCACGTGCCGCGTCCGGGCTCCTTGTTGAAGAAGGCGATCCGCTGCGGTTTGCCGCCAACGTCTTTCCAGTTGGTGATCCGCCCCTCGTAGATGTCTTTCACCTGCTGTTTGGAAAGCGCTTTCACACCGCCTTCCCAGACATCCCTGGAGACGATCAGTGCCACTGCATCCTCTCCGATGTGGATCTCATTGAACTTCACTGCCGGGTACTTTGCGCGGTCGTCGTTGCTGAGATGTTTGGAACTCATCCCGATCTGCACGAGTCCGTCGCCGAGCATCGAGATTCCTCCCGCGCTTCCGCCCTGCGTATCCACCTGGATGTCCATCTTCTTCTCCGCCCGCAGGATCTCGGCGGCTTCCGCGGCGGGGAGGTTCACGGTGGTGGAGCCGTTGATCTTCAGCGTCTCCGCATGAGCTGAGGAGGCGACGGTGAGAAAGGCAATGAGGGGAATGGCCAGTAGCCGGTGCATGCCGAACGTGGCATATACAGAGGCCGCCGAAGGCACAACCGGAAATCTTGCCTTACTCCGGGAACTGATCGACCCGAAATGTGCAGCAGCCAAAGTCCAGGGTCATGCCGCCCCGCTCGATCCGCCTGCGGAAGGTAGTCGCGATGAAATACTCACGCCGCTGACCGATCGCTCGGACATCCACGATGCCGGCCTCCTTCAGCACACGTAGATGCTTGGAGGTGTTGTATTGGGATAGCCCGAGCCGCTCCGTCAGCTCGTTCACGCCGAGATCGGTGGCGAGCAAAGCTCTCACGATTCGCTGACGGGCGACGTCGGCGAGCGCTTTGAGGATGTCGGTACAATCAGCGGCGGGCATACAGAAATCTTGGCACAATTCCCGGCTGGACACCAATGCTCACTCTCGATTCAAGGTATGCTCGAAGTGGCATATAAGCAATCAAACGGAACCAAGCTTTTCCTCCTATGAAAACTGTCATCCTAACTCTTTCTGCTGCGATCCTGTCCGCACTCGCCCCGCTCGCGTCCGGTGAAATCGGGATTATCTCGCCGGAAGAGGCGAAGAGGCTGATCGAGAGCGAGAACGCCGCCGAGAGGCCGATCGTTCTCGATACGCGGGGAGGTTACAAAGACTACTTCCGGGGGCATCTGCCGACTGCGCATCACATCAATTTCGACACGCTGCGCGGCACGGACAATGGAGTGCCGGTGCAGTATCTCCCGGCCGATCTTACCAAACAGCTTCTACTCCGGGCTGGTGCGGACAAAGATCGCACGCACATCGTGTATGCCACGGGTGAGGCGTTGCCAAATGACGAGATTCTGAGCGCGACCATGGTGGCCTTTGTGCTGGAGAAGCAGGGGATCAAGGACATCCGGATTCTCGATGGTGGTCTGCCCGCATGGAAGGCAGCAGGGCTTCCGGTGACGCAGAAGTATTTCGGGAATCCTGCAGGCGAATTGCCGAAGAAGGCGACGCCTGAAATTACGGCGACAATTGATGATGTACTGAAGCTGAAGGATAAACCCGGCTGCGTGCTGGTCGATGCGCGACCGATGAATGAGTTTGTCGGTGAGGACGACGTCTGGCTCCGCAAGGGGCATATCCCGGGAGCGGTGAGCTTCCATTGGGCGAAGCTGATGGAGAAGGACAACACCCACAAATTCCGGAAGCTGGAGGAGGTGAAGGCGGATCTGGAGGCGGCTGGGATCACTCCCGACAAGGAAGTGATCGCGTACTGCGGGACTTCACGTGAGGGGAGCCTGGTGCGCTTTTACCTCAAGTATGTGGCCGGGTATCCTAACGTGCGGCTTTATGAAGGAGCGTGGAAAGAGTATGTGTGGCTGAGGGATATGTCACTCCCGGCTGAAACTGGGGTGGGAGCCACGGCGAAGAAGTAGGGCGGATGTATGCGCTCGCGAGAGCTGCGGGCGCCAGAGTGGGGCATGCTTCCAGCTTGCCCGGGGAGCGCGTGGAGATTAGAAGGCATGTCGCACACTTACTCCGGTTCGGATGCGCGACAGCGGTGAGGATGTGCAACAGAAAGGGGAGCGCTCCCGCCCTGGCGGAGGTGGGCACGGTGCAGGTGTTCGGGAATCGGTGAACTGCGGGGCTCCTTCCGAGCACGCTGGAAGCTATTTGTGTTCGGCAGGGGAAATGCTGACCGGACGTTCGGTTCGGCTCAGATCGCGCTGAAAGCGC
>CBINJX010000147.1:0-8600 GCA_966251085.1 uncultured Verrucomicrobiales bacterium | reverse complement strand
CGATACCAGGTGGTGGCCACGGATGCCGAAAGTGTCATCGCAGCCACGTGCACATCTTCGGCGGTGGCTTTCGCATCGAACCGTGCGGCATCGCGGATCGATCGGACTCGCCCCCAGAGATCCAGTTCGTAGCTCACTCCTAGGCTGAGAGAGAGATCCGAGCGATAAGTGACAATCCGCTGTGTGCCACCGCCTCCATTGCCGCCATTGGAATTCCCAACGAGTTCGCCATCTGCTCCCGGCACGGCAGCACCGCCACCGCCACCCCCTCCGCCTGTATTTCTCTGGACTTCCACCTCCCTCGTACGCGCCTGTGAGCCTCGAATTTCGGCGGTCGGCCAGAGCGCAGCTCCTTCCCGTCGCACTGTCGCGCGTGCCTGTGCAAGCCGGTCCCACGCGGTTTTCAAGTCCATGTTGCCAGCCATGGCGCGCTCCTCCAGCCGGTTCAGGGACGGATCGCTGAAGCTGCGCCACCACTGATCGGGGAGCAGATACGAGCCGCTGGCGGAGAAATTGGCCGGGACATCCACGGGGGGAACTACTGCCTTCTCCTTTGCCGTGCAGCCGTTCAGAAGCAGCAGCGCACCGGTCGCGAGAAGGGCAGAAGAGAGTGTGTGGAGGGTACCTGGCGGGAAGGTCATTGTGAGAGGAGCCGCGCTATATGCGGCATTCTCACCGGGAATTCCATAAGAGTCTCCGGGCGGCCCGTTATTCGAGCCGCCCCAGATCGTCCCGCCGCTATCTCGCCCTCACAACCTTCTGCACCTTGTGCTTCGTCACGAGATTGCCTAGCACTGCGCGTCCCTTGACGGGAATCGTGGCGAAGTCGAACTCGATCTCGCGCTTCTTCAGGTGAGCGGTTTCCTTGAGGGTGATTGAAACCTTCGGCGCGGTCTCCGGATCATCGTTGATCACCATGTAGAGGATCTTTCCGCCGGCGACCGGGTAGATCTTGTCGCGGATGACACCCTCACCCATGTGGAAACGCTTGGCGTAAACCGCCTTCGTCTCCTTGTGCTCGTAGATGATGTTGTAGGTCGTCGATGTATCCCCGCGCTGGAAGATCCGGGCGTGCATGATGTCGGTTCCGAAGAACTCCTTCTCCGCAACCTTGTTGATCTTCAGCCCACCGTCACGGGTGATTGCCATGACTTCGTCGAGATCCGAGCAATCGCCGAGCGGCTCCGCGGCATCGTCCTTCTTCAGGCCCCAGCCGATGAACCCTTCCTTCTTGTTCACGAACATCTTGATGTTCGCGAGCGCGACGCGGGCTGCTGCGATCGAGGAGAAGGTGGTGATCTCGGTACGGCGCTCGCGGCCTTTGCCGTACTTCTTCTTCAGGCCCTGGAACCAGGAGATCGTGTACGCGGTCAGGTTCGCGAGGAAACCTTTCGTCTCCTCGATCGACTGCGCGATCTTCATCAGTTCGTCTTCCGCGTTCTTGGCGTCGTAGCGGGAGATGCGCTTGATCTTGATCTCGGTAAGCTTCGCGCAGTCTTCCGGGGTGACCGGTTCCTTGAGATGTTTGACGTGCGGCTTGAGGCCTTTGTCGATTGCCTCCAGCACGGCTTCCCACGTCTCGCAGGTCTCGATCTTCTGGTAGATCTTCTTTTCGATGAAGATCCGCTCGAGCGAGAGCATGTGCCAGCGGGCGTTCAGCTCGCCGAGCCGGATCTCCAGCTCGCGCTTCAGCAGCTCGCGGGTGCGCTCCGTGGAGATGCGCAGGATCTCCGAGACGCTGGTGAACATCGGCTTCTGGTCCACGATGACCACCGCGTTCGGATGGATCAGCACCTCGCAATCGGTGAAGGCGTAGAGCGCACTGCGCACCGTCTCCGGATCGCTGCCCGGCTGCAGATGGATCAGGATCTCGGCCTTCTCGGACGTGTTGTCCTCGACCTTCTTGATCTTGATCTTCTCCTTCTGATGCGCGGTGATGATCGTCTGAATCAGCGTCGGCGTCACCGTGCCGAACGGAATCTCGGTAATCGCCAGCAGGGCCGGGTTTCGCACCTCGATCTTCGCGCGGACACGCACTTTGCCGCCGCGCCTGCCGTCGTTGTAATCGGTGCAATCCGCGGTGCCACCCGTCGGGAAATCCGGGTAGAGCGTGAACGGTTTGTTCCGCAGCACCGCGATGCTCGCGTCGATCAGCTCAACGAAGTTGTGCGGGAGCACCTTGCACGAGAGACCGACCGCGATGCCTTCCACGCCCTGCGCGAGCAGCAGCGGGAACTTGATAGGCAGCGTGACCGGCTCATCGTTGCGTTCGTCGTAAGACTTCGCCCAGATGGTGGTCTTGGGATTGAAAACGGCATCCAGCGCGAACTTCGACAGGCGCGCCTCGATGTAACGCGGCGCTGCCGCTGGGTCGCCGGTGATGATGTTTCCCCAGTTTCCCTGACAGTCGATCAGCAGCTCTTTCTGCCCAAGGCCCACGAGCGCATCCGTGATGCTCGCATCACCGTGCGGGTGATACTTCATCGTGTTGCCGACCGTGTTCGCCACCTTGTTGTAGCGCCCATCTTCCAGCTCCCAGAGGGAGTGCATGATGCGGCGCTGCACCGGCTTCAGGCCATCGTCCACATGCGGGACTGCACGGTCGAGAATGACGTACGACGCATAGTCGATGAACCAGTTCTCGAACATCCCATCCACGTGTTTCAACGTGTGCGAGCCGTCCTTACGAGGCGTCGTGGCCGCAGTCGCCGTGGCTGTGGCCGGTGCGGCGGCAGGCGTAGACTCGGTCACCGCAAGTGCAAACTCCTGTTGATCCGGGGTTCCGTTGTTACCGTTGTTACCGTTCGTACCGGCCATGATCAGGCGTTCGTGGTGTAGTTGAGATTCTTGATGATGAACTCCTGGCGATCCGGAGTATTCGCGCCCATGTAGAACTGCAGCAGCTTATCGACAGGGCTTTCCTTGCCGAGGATCACCGGCTCCAGCCGGATCTTCGGTCCGATGAAATGGCGGAACTCGTCGGGCGAGATTTCACCGAGTCCTTTAAAGCGGGTCACCTCCGGGTTCGGTCCGAGTGCGGAGATCGCCTTCAGCCGTTCGGCCTCCGTGTAGCAGTAGCGCGTCTCCTTTTTGTTGCGCACGCGGAAGAGCGGGGTCTGCAGGATGTATAGATGCCCGTTCTTGATCAGCTCCGGCAGGAACGTGAGGAAGAAAGTGATGAGCAGCAGACGGATATGCATGCCGTCCACATCGGCATCGGTGGCGAGTACGATGTTGTTGTAACGCAGCTCCTCCATGCCGGCTTCGACGTTGAGGGCGCTGTGCAGCATGCTCAGCTCCTCGTTCTCGTACATGATCCGGCGCGTTTTGCCGTGGGTGTTGAGCGGTTTGCCCTTCAGCGAGAAGACCGCCTGCGTGTCGGGATTGCGGACCTTGGTGATCGATCCCGACGCGGAGTCACCCTCAGTAATGAAGAGCGTAGTATCGGGACGGCGATCGTCCTCGGCGCGACGCGGCTTCTTGTCGTTGAAGTGGACACGGCAGTCGCGGAGCTTCGAATTGTGAAGGCTGACACGTTTCGCGGCGTCGCGAGCGATGTCGCGGATGCCCGCCAGTTCCTTCCGCTCGCGCTCGTTCTGCAGGATCTTCTGCTGGATCGATTGCGCAACGGTCGGATTCCGGTGGAGGAAATTATCGAGCTCCTTCTTGAGTAGCTCAGCGACGTAGCTGCGGATCGTGACGTTGCTGTTCGGTGCCATCGTCACGCTGCCGAGCTTCGTCTTGGTCTGCGACTCGAAGACCGGCTCCTGCACGCGAATCGAGATCGCCGCGATGATGCCGGTACGGATATCCGACGGATCGTAATCCTTTTTGAAGAACTCACGCAGCGACTTCACGATTGCCTCACGAAAAGCCTGCTGATGCGTGCCACCCTGGGTCGTGTGCTGACCGTTGGTGAAGGAGTAGTACTCCTCGCCGTACTGGGCGGCGTGGGTAAAGACGATCTCCAGAAGTTTGTTGGAATCCTTGAGATGGACCGGCTTATAAACGGTGGAACCGTCGATCTTCTGGTTGAGCAGATCGAGAAGGCCGTTCTCGGATTTGAAAACCTTTCCGTTGAAAGTCAGCGTCAAGCCGACGTTCAGGTAGGCGTAATTCCAGAGGAGGTTCTCGATGTACTCGTCCTTGAACTCGTAGTTCGGAAAGATCTCCGGGTCTGGCGTAAAAGTGGTAAAGGTGCCGTTCTTCTGCGGCTCCTTCAGCGGCTTGATCCCGTAATCCTTGATCAGTTTGCCTGCGGTAAAGTCCGCCTTGCGGGTCTTTTCCTCGCGGAAACTCTGGATGGTAAAGCCACAGGAGAGAGCGTTTACCGCCTTCAGACCGACGCCGTTCAGACCGACGCTCCGCTGGAAGGCCTCGCTGTCGTACTTGCCGCCGGTGTTCGGTTTTCCCGCGCAATCAACCACGCTGCCCAGCGGGATTCCACGGCCGAAGTCGCGTACCGTCACCGTCTGGGTGCCATTGTCGTTCGTCGAAACGGTCACATCGATCCGTTTACCGGCGCCCATGGTGAACTCGTCGATCGAGTTATCGATCGTCTCCTTGAGCAGGATGTAAATACCGTCATCGTGGGCGGCGCCATCGCCGAGCCGACCGATATACATGCCCGGCCGACGCCGGATATGTTCATTCCACTCCAGAGAGCGAATGTTGGCCTCGGTGTACTTGGGTTGGGTGGCTACTGTCATCGTGGAAAGCGGGTCTGATAGGGCAAACGGGATAAGGTGCAAGTCTGCGAGCGCCCCCGAAGAGGGGATTTGCCGTATCAGCAAGCCGTTGGCCCCGGATACACCTATTCGCAGTCCGGGTGTTGCGCAAGTGTTCTTGTGAACAGTGTTTCTGGCGGGAGATGGCTCTTAATCCTCGTAATCTTAATCGTAATCGTACTCTCCACCTTCCACGCACACCCGAGTGGGAAGTGCAGGGCGAGTAAGATTACGATCAGGGAATCCACGCACTTCCCGTCCGGTGCTTCGCAAATGGCCCCAGCCCCACCTCACACCAGAAACCGCCGTGCCATGCCGCCGTGCAGGAAGTCGACGCCGGCTCCGAGCACCCGCTTTTTCGTGCCCGGATCCCAGAATGCCGAGAGCTGGTCAAAAATCGCCAAACCCACCTTTTTGGTGCGTCTTCTCACCTTTTTACCCCGTTCACGCGGCTTTTCAGTGCGTCTTGCCACCGTTTTGGTGGGTTCACTCGCTTTTTTGGCCCGTTTGCACCGGAGGAGGTGGCAGCCCGCACCTACTTTGGTGCGTGCTGCCGCTTCCGAGCTGCGTCCACTCACCTTTTCGGTGAGAGCACTCGGCTCGCCGGTGCAAACGCACCGGAAGTGGTGGCAACACGGGGTGAAAAGCCGCGTGAACGCACCAAAACGGTGGCAAGACGCGGTAAAAAGGTGCGTTTGGCGGATTTTGCTCCGGGCAAGGGACAGGTGAAACTGCGTGCAGCAGAGTGGAGCATGCGTCCCGCGTGCTCAGAGGGAGCCCCGCAACTCACCGGCTCCCGAACACCTGCGTCTCGCCCGAGTCCGCCAGGCTGGGAGCGTGCCCCTTCTCGTTGTACGTCCTCACCGCTGGCGCGCACCGGAGCCGGAGAGAGAGCAGGAAGAGGGGCATCCTGTTCTCCACATGCACTCCAGGCGGACTGAAAGTCCACCCCACGTTGACGCGTCAAGGTGGGTCAGACTTGCAGTCTGACACGAGGGGAGCCTCGCAGCTCACCGCCTCCTGAACGCTCCAGACTCCCCCCATCCCGCCCGTGAGTGAAGCTTCGGGGGCCAGGTAGACGCGGGCTGGATCACGGATTGGATTCCGCCTCCCCGGAAGCCGCCCGCTTACCACCCCCGAAATGCTCCCTCATAACCTGCATGGTCACATCCGGGTAATCCGTCGCGAAGGATTCCACGCCGAGAGAGAGGAGCTTGCGATAGACCTCCGCGTCTCGGCCATCCCACGGGAGTGCTTGGAACACAATGCCACGTGGTTTCAACTCACGTGCGACCTCCTTCAGAAACTCTTCTGAGGGTTGAATCACCGGCTGACCGTCCGCTCCTTTCACACGCTTGGTGTGGATCTGGAGCTGCGTGATCCCTTTGAAATCGATCTCCCGCAGCGCCTGAATCCGGGCGCGCAGCTGTTCCTCCGTGCCGCCCATCCAGTGAAGTGTCTGCCCTTCTGGCAGCAGCTCTTTCCACTGATGGATGACCTTCAGATTGGTGGAGGCGAGGATGACCCGTTCCTCGAGATTGAATTGCTTCACCAAAGCGGAAAGTTGAGGAAGATTCGCGTCCTTGATGTCGAGGTACAGGCGACGCTCCGGCCGGTTTTGCATGACCCCGAAGATCTCTTCCATGCTGGAGACACGCCGGCGCTGGAAGCCTTTCTTTGATTCCGCTCCGACTTCCATCTTGGAGAGCTCCTCGAAGGTGACATCCTTCACCTTTTTCCGCTTCAGCTCCGGGCTGGCGTCATGGACGACCCGCGAGAAATCATTGTCGTGGAAAGCGACGAGAATGCCGTCTTTCGTGGTGCGCACATCGGCTTCAGGAATGGTGCCGAGGCTCCACCCCAGCTCGAAAGCTGCAATGGTGTTCTCCGGTGCCAGCACACCGGCGCCCCGGTGGCTCTGGATGACAAAGGACGGTACGGCTGCGGCTTCTTCGCCTTGTGTAAGCGAAACGGTGAAGGCAAGCGCGAGTGCGGAAAGGAGGATTCTCATAAGGGGAGCGTGAAAAGGATGTCCGCGCGAATACCGGTGTAAAGGAACATTACCCGTATGCGTATCGCCTCGACCGCTGCCGCGCACCTGAACCGGAGCCGGTGGGGATCCCGCCTTCTGTTCTCTACATAAGAGGAATAGCCGTTCGATGTTCTGAGTGATCAACTCGCTGATACCCCATGAATGCGCCTTCTGAATTCATCCACCGCTTTATCCCCGGCCATGAGGGAGGCGATGCCCCGGTGCTGCTGCTTCTCCATGGGACCGGCGGAAATGAGGACGATCTCGTGGATCTCGGCCATGCACTCCTCCCGGGCGCTCCACTGCTCAGTCCACGAGGCAGGGTGCTGGAGAATGGAATGCCGCGTTTTTTCCGCCGGCTGGCGGAGGGTGTCTTCGATGAGGAGGATCTGATTCGGAGGACGCATGAAATCGCGGACTTCGTACAGGCTGCGCGGAAGAAATATCAGTTGGGTGATCGAAAGGTGGTAGCGGTGGGGTATTCCAACGGCGCGAACATCGCGGCGAGCACGCTCCTTCTCCGTCCGGATACACTCGCTGGCGCGGTGTTGCTGCGTCCGATGGTCCCATTGAACACGCCCTCGCTGCCCGATCTCAGCTCTGTCGCCGTCTTTCTCGCCAATGGCCGGAACGATCCGCTGATCCCTGTGGAGAATGCCGAGCGGCTGGCTGCGATTTTTCGAAATAGTGGTGCGAATGTGACCCAGCGCTGGAGCCATGCCAGGCATCAACTCGAAACCGCTGATGTGGAGGAGGCCCGAAGCTGGCTGCTGAATCACTTCGCGAAAACCGGAGAACTGTGAACACTTTATGCAACTGACCGGGATACATCATCTCACCGCCGTCACGGCAAATGCTGCCCAGAACTATCGCTTCTACACCGAGGTGCTCGGAATGAGGCTGGTGAAGAAGACGGTGAATCAGGACGACGTGTCCGCGTATCACCTCTTCTATGCAGATGGTGAGGCGACGCCCGGGACCGATCTCACGTTCTTCGACTGGCCTGTGGGACCGGAGCGTCGTGGCACGCACAGCATCATCCGGACAGGCCTGCGTGTCGGGAGCGAGGCGAGCCTGCAGTGGTGGATCGAGCGTTTCGAGAAACTCGGCATTTCTTATCGCGGAATCGAACAGCGCGATGGCCGGGCGACCGTCGATTTCGAAGATCCCGAGGGGCAGCGGTTGAGCCTCGTAAATGACAACGGGCAAGCGGAGGCGCATCCATGGGTCCGCAGCCCGGTGGCGGCCGAACATCAGATCCGTGGTCTCGGACCGATCACGATCAGCGTGCCCCGAATCGAGCCTACCGATCTCGTGCTGACACGCGTCATGAATATGCGCCGTGTGCGAGAGTACAGCGGGGCTGGTGATGACGCGCCTGCTGTGCATGTTTACGAGATGGGTGCGGGTGGTCCCGCCGCCGAGTTGCACGTCGCTGTAGAGCCCGGGCTCCCGCCTGCGCAGCATGGAGCCGGAGGAGTGCATCACGTGGCATTTCGTACGCCATCCGCGGAGGAGCATCAGGCCTGGGCGGATCGGCTCGAGGAACTTCGAGTGCCTTCCAGTGGTATCGTGGAGCGGTACTATTTCCGAAGCCTCTATTTCAGGGAGCCAAACGGAATTCTCTTTGAACTCGCCACGGACGGACCGGGTTTCGCCGTGGATGAACCGCTCGAGAGCCTGGGCGAACGCCTTGCCCTGCCGCCTTTCCTGGAACCGCGCAGACAGGAGATCGAGGCGGGGTTGAAGCCATTGAGGACGGCGGGGTGAGGGATTTAAGGATGACCCGGCCGTATCCGGTGTAAAGCAACCCCTCCTAAACGTTGAAAACCCGCGCTGAT
>CBINJX010000146.1:0-8605 GCA_966251085.1 uncultured Verrucomicrobiales bacterium | reverse complement strand
ATCGCTGAACCAGCTGGTGAGTTGTTTCAGTTCTTCCCGGATGCGACCCAGAGTGCTGGTTCCGAGTGGCTGAGCATCCCTGATCCAGAAAAGCTTCGGCAGGATGAATGTCTCCAACTCATCGATGGCTCCGCCGAGCCGCAATCCCAGATCCTGCAGATTGGTCTCGCTGCTGATCACTTCCGTGAGCAGTGCATGCTCTTCCAGCAGCGCCGTACGATAGGCATCACGGAGTTGGGCGGCTTTCTTTTCAAAAGCGCTCCGCTGCGCAACAGGCAAAGTTGCCGCGGCTTCCGTCACATCGAGCCGCCAGGTATCAAACATCGAGAAGATCAACTCATCGAGTTCAAAGCGCCGGCTCCGATGCTGCTCCAGCTCCGGTCTCACCGACGGGCCGAAGATCCTATCAGGAGAACGCCGCAGCTGCCGAATGCGCTGGTAGGTCGCCTTGAGCGCTTCTCCCGCGCGCCCGCTGGAACTCATACTGCCGGTGAGTTCTTGCAGAGTCTGGAGCCGATCCTTTTCACCCTGCAGCCGTTTCTCCTGTTGGGAGATCAGCGTTGATAGGATCGACTTACGGATTTCGAGCGCGGCTTTGGTGGCCTGGGATTCCGCGATGTTCGCCTCCCATCGCGCCAGGAGTTGATCCGCATCGGAGGTGGCGTTCTCCGCCGCTTCCTTGCGGCTCGCGAGTTCATCCTGAGCCTCCCGTTGGCGCACCTGCAGCGCATTGGCCAACGCTTTCTGGTAACGTGTGTAATGATCTTCCGTCTGCTGGACGCGACGCTGCGAATAGGCGATCGCCTGGTTGCGATAAATCGACTCGGTGCTCTCCAAGGCCACCTGCGCTTCCAGAAGGGCGAGATTTTCACGGGCTACGCGCGTCTCGAGTTCGGCGTTCTCGAGTTGCAGCGTGAGTAAAGGTTTCTCCGCTTCGTCTTTGGCTTCCGCGAGTTCCGTCCGCAATTGCGCGGCCGTCTTCCCGGCGGTGATCTCGCGCTCAGTGGCGCTGTTTCGCAGCGTCGGCAAGTTATCGAGCAGCTTTGCCCGGGCTCCCGCTTCCTGGCGGAGGGCATCGAGCGCCTGGCGTTGTGCGTCGAGCTTGGCTTTCAGAGCCTCCGATTCTGCCGTCGCGGGCTGCGCAGGAATCACCGGATCCGCTGTTGAATCGAGAGTTCGCAGATCGGCTTCCAGCTGGGACCGCCTTCCCGGGAGTGTCTCCCGGTTCGCCTCGATCTCCTTTTGTCCCTGCAGCGTGGAGATCAGTTCTTTCAGCAGTTCCACGCGCCGGTTCCAAGATGCGCGTAGGCGTCCTTCCGGCGAGTCTGCGGCCGCATCGTCCGGGATTTTTTCCAGCGCGGTGGTTGCGTTGCTCAGCGCTTCCTTCAGCAGCTCCGCTGTGAGGTTTTCGCCGCTCCACGCCGTGCTTGCTCCACTGAGAGGCAGGGCAGTCGTGGTTTCCTGGGCGAGGAGAAGCTGGTTGAACAGACAGAGTGCAGTGAGAAAGGCGGTGAGTGTTCGCAGTCGTTGCATAGGCATGGGCAGAACAGACGGGCCGAGCGGCCCGGCCAGCGATGCCGGACGGGAAAGTTTCTCCGACACAGCATTGGCAGCACCCCGTTCGTCCGGGAGCGGCATCACTGGCTGGCCGGAAGTAAGAGCCGGTTCTGCGGTGGGTCAAGGTGCAGTGGTTAACGTTACCGGGATGTAATTCTAGGCGCACGGCGCAAGGTTGCAGATTGCGAGGCCGACTTTGTGACTCCTGGGTAACAGCGCAGAATTCTTTTCTGGGTTTAATTTTGTTAAAATTGACATGAATAAAAATAAGGATAAGATCGAAGCAGACTTTAAGATTCATGTCAGGGGCACTGCCATCGAAGCGCTGGATCGATCTCCTCTCGGAGGAGGATCTGGCCTTCCTCAAGCGGTTCATTCTCACCTCAGGGTCACTCAAGGAGTTGGCCGCTGCATACGAGGTCACCTACCCGACCGTTCGTCTGAGACTCGACCGGCTCATCGAAAAAATCCGGATCATCGACGCCCAGGACAATGCCAGCGATTACGAGCGGCTCCTGCGCGGCCTGTTCGCCGAAGGCAAGCTCGATGAAGTCAGTTTCAAGCTTCTCCTCAAAACCTACCAACAACAGCACCCGTCCACATGAAACCGATCGCTGTCGTTCTATTCGCAGCCCTCCTTGCGGGCTTCGCAACATGCAAGGCACAAGATTCTGCCGCGACCGAGCTTCCGCTGAAGCAACTCGAACAGGCAGGTCAGCTCAAAGGCGGCACCATCGTTACACTTCCAGACAACACGGCAGCACTCAAAGTGGAGAATGCCGGGCCCGACCCACTGCAAAAGACGCTCCTCATCCTCGAGCAGCCGAAGATCACGACCGATTTTTACAAGATTGCTGGAGAGGTGCGTTATGAAAACGTGGCCGGCGACGGCTTCCTCGAAATGTGGAATCATTTTGGCGGAAACGCCTACTTCAGCCGCACCATGGGTGAACATGGCCCTATGGGAAAACTGCGCGGCACCTCTGATTGGCGTCCATTCATCCTGCCTTTCAATGCCTCTGGATCGAGTGGGAGTCCTGGCAAGCTCGTGATCAACCTTCATCTTCCCGGAAAAGGCGTCGTCTATCTGCGGGATCTGAAACTGATCCAGGCAAAGGTGGCTGATGTGGCTCCGACACAATCCTTCGCCTGGTGGTCCGATCGGGGCGCCGGATGGATCGGCGGCATCTGCGGTGCACTCATTGGCTGCCTTGGAAGCTTCATGGAGTTGCGTGCAAAGCGGGGGAAATCACGCCAGTTCGTTATTTGGTGCTGCAGGGCGTTGATAGGCATCGGAGCAGTAGCCGCCGTAGCAGGCCTCGTGGCTCTCCTGATGAAGCAGCCCTACAGCGTCTGGTATATCCTGCTGCTCATGGGAGTGCTCTGCGTGGTGATCTTCCCGATCCGGCTGCGCCGGTATCAGGATCTCTATCGGCAGATGGAGCTTCGCCGGATGGCGGCGGTGGATGCGGCGTAGGGGGACGCGCAGCTGCCTCGCCGCGATTGGAGCAGCTCACCTTTGAGCCCTCTTTTCGCCACACTTTTATTCCTACACGGTCCCATCATCATATAGACCGGATTCCGTCACATGCTGCGTTTCCTGCTTCTTCTCTTGGTGATTGGTGCCGGGTACTATTTCTACAACCGGCCCACGGCGACAGATCTCCCAGACCCCATGGCCCTCCGCATGGTCGTGCGTAACTCGAACGGCGGAATCGAAGCCGTACAGGTGGTTGCCGTCCATGGTGATCGTTGGCGTATCGAAACCAAGCAGACTAGCAGTCCAGGCACGATCGTCGTGGTTTGTGACGGCAGTAACTACGGCGCATCTGATCCAAGAATTCCTGCGGCCAAAATCGACCCACGGCCGGCAATGAGTGGCGTTTTCAAGGAGATAAAAGGAAAGCGGGCCGATGGGGTGGAGCAGATCAACGGACGCCGTTATGAGCGCTTCAGTGTCACCTACAACGGTGCGCAAGCGCATGCGTGGGTTGATCCGCAGACCGGTTTTCCCGTGCGCGTCCAATACCCTTCAAAGCGAGGAGGCTTCCAGACCATGGAGTACCTGCTCCTGCCCGTAGCGGTCGCTCAGCGCGGGGAAGAGTTGTTCAATACTCGCTCAACCACGTCGCTTCTTGCCGAGCACCTGCGGGTAAGGTGATCGAGACCGGTAACCGAATCTCAGCGGGAAAAGCCTTCTTGCAACCCGGAGGGTTGACAGCTTGTGGACAAGCCGGTGGTCGCGCGAGGAATGAGCGCTACCACCGGACTGCGTCCCGGCACCCGCTGCCGGGCATAAGCGTTAACCTAACATCTGGAGGCGGCATCAGTGATTCCATGGTTCCGCCGGCATCAGTCCCTCTATTTGTGTTCGTCAGGGCAAATGTTGGCCAGACGTTCGGTCCGGATTAGACCGCGCTGAAAGCGCTACACACGTCAGCCCAGGGCTAGCCGCGCCGAAGCGTCAGCGCAGGCGAGGCTCGCCCTGGGGAAGACGTTCAAAAGGAGCATGTGCCCTGAAATGGGCACCACACCGGTAGCTCTCCGGAAAAGGCGCATCCGATCTGTACTCCACGATTCTGGCACCGCTTTCAGGGTGCATGCTCGATACAAACCGTTCCCCAGGGCGGCGCCCGCTGCGCGGTCTTGCCCTGGGCTGACGTGTATAGCGCTTTCAGCGCGAAAGACAGGAGACGCTCACCAGCAGCAAGAGTCTTCGAGAACACAAATGGCTGCGAACATGCCTCCACTGCTCGTCCACGCCAGAATATCGCATTTTCCATGGTTCCACGCGAAAACGCTACCCTCAAACGTTAGGTTAACGCTTATGCCGCTGCCGGGGTGCCGACGTTTATTAAACCCGTTTCCGGTGGTATGCGCTCGTTTCCCTCGCGCAAACCAACCGGCTAATTTCCTACGGTCCCTCCGGGACAGAGCCGCCCCCACACAGGCTTACCACCGTAGCAGCCGATCTCAGAAAGCTGCCGTGTTGTTCTGCGGCACCAGTTCCTTCACCAACTCCTCCGCGCCATAGACGACTTTCAGCGCTTCGAGGATCCCGCGCACGTCTACTGAAACCGCGCGTGCCTGCACGTCGCTGTAGGCGTAACCGGCGGCTAGCGATTGGATGTTGCCATCGAAGATGATGCCGATGAACTCGCCCGCACGGTTCAGGGTGGGGCTGCCGGAGTTGCCGCCGATGATATCGGCCGTGCTGACGAAGTTGTAAGGCGTGTCGAGCTTCAGCTTTGTCTTTGCCTCCTTCCAGCGGGCGGGCAGCTGGAACGGCTGCTGGTCGTCGTGCGACTCGCTGCGGGTGAACATTCCACCGAGCGTGGTGAACGGCGCCACGAAGCTGCCGTTCTCCTCGTAACCTTTTGTCGTACCGAAGGAGAGCCGGAGGGTGAAAGTCGCGTCAGGATAGACGCCGGAGCCCTCCTTGGCATAACGGATCTTGGCAATTTTTGCCTGCGCTTGCTCTTTGATCTCGTCCTGCTCCTCCATGATCTTGCGCAACGAACGGGCTTCCGCATCGATCGCGCGGGCGAGGTCGAGCATGGGATCTTTTACCTGCGCCAGCTCGGCGGGTGTCATGGCGTAGAGTTTCTTGCGGAATGCGACATCCTTCATCCGGGTGCCGCTCACGAGTGCGGCTGCGCGAGCTGCGGGGGATTGTCCTGCGAGGGCGATCTGTGTGACCGGATCGTTGACGCCCAATTCCTGAGCCAACTCGACAAGGGCGTGGGTGAGCTTGAGCTGCTCGTAATCGTCGTAGATCGGCTCCTCGGAAAAGAGCTGCAACTCCAGCGATACCCGGCCGGAATCGCGATACTCCCGCAGACGCTCGCCGCTCGGTTTGGTATTTTCTTCCACGACACGCAGCAGATGACGCGCGATGCCGAAGAGGGTGGTGTCGAAAGATGAACGCTCCAGCGCACTGTACCGCAGAGAGTTCTCCGCAATGACCCGCTGTGCGTCGGCGATTCGCTGCCACGGGGAGAGCGCGTCTTCCGCTCCTGATTGTTTCCGGGCGAATTCCTGAAGCTCCTTTTCGTAGGCGCGCTTGCCGGCGATCAGCGCAGGATCGAGCAGGGCGAGTGATATGCCATCATGCACCTTGCGCGAGTTCTGGATTCCGAAAAGCCCATCCTGCGCCCGGCGTGCATTCTCCGCACTGCGGGCGGACCAGCTGGCCTGCGCCACCTCCGCTGCCTTTAGCGATGCTGCAGACTTTGGTACACGGACATCCCTCTGGAACTCCACTTCGGCAACAGTCATCAGACGGCTAGTGCGGCCCGGATGACCGGAGACGAAGACCAGCTCGTTCTCGCCGATTCCCCGCGGCTGGACTTTGAAATAATGCTCCACCTGTGCGGGCTTTCCGTTCTCGTAGGCCCGGACAAAAGCCACATCGAGGTTGAATCGCGGGAACTCAAAGTTATCCGGATCACCGCCGAAGAACGCCGCCTGCTGCTCCGGCGCGAAAACCAGACGAACATCCGTGTACCGCTTGTAACGATAAAGGTGGTACTCCGCGCCCTGATACAGCGTGACGACATCGCTGCGCAGCCCCGTCTTTTCGAGCGATTCCCGCTCGATCTTCTCCTTCGCAGCCCGGCGCGCCGCAAATGCTGTGGGGGCATCCATCTCGGGCTTCACCACAGCATTGATCAGCGCAGTCACGTCCTCGATGGAGACCAGCACATTCAACTCGAGATCGACGCAGCGCAGCTCCTCCTCGCGCGTCTTTGCATGAAAGCCATCCCGCAGGAGATTCTTCTCGCCGGTGCTTAGCTTATAGATCGCATCCGCGGCGACGTGGTGATTGGTGACGACCAGCCCATCCGTTGAAACAAAAGATCCGGAACCGCCGCTGTTGAAACGCACGGAGGATTTCTGCACGTGCTCCAGCCATTCCGATGTTGGCTCAAAGCCATAGCGTTCCTTCAGTTGCTTATGCGGGGGCGCATTGAGCAGCCACATGCCTTCATCTGCATGCACGAGAGAGGGGGAGAGCAGGAAACCGAGCGCGGTGATCGCGCCAACCAGGGGCTGGAGTTGCATGATGGGAAGCCCTCTACGCCGGGAGAGGGCTTACGCCAAGGAAGGAAACGTGTCCGTCCGCTAATTTACCGGGAATCAAACAGAGCGCGGACGGTGCGGTGCCGCACCGCTATTCCGCCAGAGCCTTCTCGATTGCGCTCTTCAGCTCCGCACTGTCTGGCTCCACCGAACTCGGATAAGCAGCGAGGACCTGGCCGTTCTTACCGACGAGATATTTGTGGAAGTTCCACTTTGGCGCGCCGTGCTTGCGTGCGAGGAATTCATAGATCGGCGACTGCTCCGGCCCTTTCGTGCTCACTTTCTCCAGCATCGGGAAGGTGACCTGATACCGCTGCTCACAGAATTGCGCGATCTCCTCCGCGGTCCCGGGTTCCTGCTTGCCGAAGTCATTTGAGGGAATTCCGAGCACCACCACTCCTTTGTCTTTGTACTCGCCCCAGAGTTTTTCAAGGCCGGCATACTGGGGTGTGTAGCCGCACTTGCTGGCGGTGTTCACTACGAGCAAAACCTTGCCTTTGTATTCAGAAAGGTTCACGGGTTCGCCGGTCAGGCGTTTGGACTGAAGTTCGTGGAAGCTCATGGTGGGCTGGGCGGAAAAAGCGGCGCTTGCGACGGAGATGGCAGCTGCCGCAGCCAGGGGGAAGAGTCGGGAGGTCATGGAAGCCATCGACATGCCCGAGGTGCGTTGTGGATTCAATGTGTTAATGCGAGCAGACAATCTGCGGGGAGGGCGATGAAGGGAAAGTTGTGGGCAGCTCAAAGTGTCTCTGGCCCTCGCATAAGTAGTTTTGCGCCCGCGATCACTCGAGGTTCTCTATCTCATCTCGAGATCTGTGCCCCCTCCGCCAGCCGCAATGGCGGGAATCCTACGATCTCCATGGTCGCCGATGCGATGCCGATCCCCGCTTTGTCGAACTCTTCGAGGATCTCACGGCTAATGGCGTCCTTGGCGCTGCGGACACCTCGGACGTTGTAGGCGAAGCGCAGGGTAAGTTCGAGCCAGTTGTCGGTGAGCCGGTAATAAACATGCGGCTCGAAATCGATCGCTTCGATGCCGTAACGCGCTTTCATCGCGTGGACTGTTGCATCCGGCGGGTCTCCCTGGTCGAGTGCGTGCCGGCGTGCGGCCTGGACCAGAATTTCCTCGGCGCGTTTCCGGTCGGCGGTGTACGCGATCGGGATACTCATCTCCTCCCAAAGGTACGGGAATTCGCGGGTGTAATTATAGACGGGCTCATCGAACACCTTGCTGTTTGTCACGGTGACAATGCGACCGGTAAACTGCCGGCTTTTCACCCACATTCCCGGAGATTCGCTCTGTACGGCCGGAGGCTGCCCCATTTCCATGATGGTCGTTTGGGTGAACCCGAGGGCAATCACATCCCCACGTACCCCGGCCATCTTGATTCGGTCGCCGATGCCGAAGGTGCGCCCGCGCAGGATGACAAAGTAGCCGGCGATCGAAGTGACCACTTTCTGGAGAGCAAACGCCAACCCTGCCGAAATCAGTCCCAGTGCACTGGCGAGCCGTCCGGGATCATCGAACCAGATCGAAAGAAAGCCAACGATGACGAGTAGCGCGCAGAAGAGTGAGACCCCTTGGTTGGCCCAGAAATCCAGCTTTCGCACGTCATGCTTCCGGAGAGCCAGAGTCGCCAGGCCACGCAGGACGGCGCGCACCAGGTACACGCAAACGATCAGCGCGAGCGTGAAGAGGAGCTTCTGTCCGTTCTCTGGATTGATGCCGACCAGGCGGATGCCGAAAACTTCCATAGCACTTTGCCGAGCATATCGCGCGCGCTTCTCCCCGTGAGCGCAGCGGATGGCGACCGAACCTTTCCGGCCGCCTGCCGGTAGTGCAAAAGCGGCGAGCGGGAAAAGTTTTGATGCTCAGCCGGTTACGCGGGCGTGGCGGGAAGCTCTTCTCCACACACATGCCTTCTCCGGGAAACCGTCAGATACACCGTGGCAGAGCGAGAATTCA
>CBINJX010000145.1:0-8606 GCA_966251085.1 uncultured Verrucomicrobiales bacterium | reverse complement strand
GCCCAAGGCCTCGGCCAGTGGATTGGGGCGCGTGCCGATCGTGCAGACCACGGTATAGGTCTCGATCTCGCGTCCGTCGGTCAACCATGCCCGGCTGGCAGTGACAGCGGAAACACGTGCATTCAGCATCAACTCCACGCCTCGATCCTCGAGATTTCGAGCGCAGTAATCGCCGAGCGATTGACTGATGTCCGGGAGCAGATGCGAACCGCTATGCACCAGCACCACTCGCAGTGCATCAGAAGGAATGCGGGGATACACCTCTAGCATCTCTTTCGCGAGATCCAGGATCTGACCTGCAGTCTCCACACCAGAGTAACCGCCGCCCACCACAACAAACGTGAGCAGCTTCCGCTGTCGCTCCGGATTGGACTGCAGGCTCGCTTCCTCAAAGCGATCAATGATAGCGCCACGAAGCCGCAGGGCATCACCCACATTCTTGAGGAGATAAGCGTGCTCCGACATTCCGGGGACACGGCTCAGATCGACCACGCTGCCCACGGCCAGTACCAGATGTTCAAAGCCTATCCTCAGCTCCGGAGTGAATTCGCCCGCCAGCAGGTGTATCTCTCGAGCATCCAGATCGGCTGACGCAATCCGCCCCCGGAACACGGTGACATTGTGGCAAAGTCGCCGCAAAGGATTCACCACATGGCGCGGGGACAGAGCGGAACCGACTACTTCCGCCAGCATCGGCTGGAAGGTCATAAAGTTCTGATCAGCGATCAGCGCCACGTGACGAGCCGTCTCGTCACCGAACTCCTTCGCGAGCGCACGCGCGCAGTACACGCCGGCGAAGCCGCCGCCGGCGATTACAACATCGAACTTTAGTGGAGTAGGGTCAGCCACGGGTGAAAACAGGTTATTACGCCTGAATCGCTACCGCGGTGGAAGTTATCCGTGTGAGGTGCTCTCTTTGAGAATCTTCTGAACTGGGGGGGTCCAACCCTCAGCACTCAACGGTCATCTAATCCCCGTACCCGTGCGGGTGCTTCTCGTGCCAGGCCCAGGCGCTTTCGATGATCTGCTCGATCGATTGGAAGCGCGGTTGCCAGCCGAGTTCCTTCTGGATCTTTTCCGAGGAGGCAATCAGGCGGGCTGGGTCCCCGGAGCGACGCGGTTCTTCACGTACGGCGATTTTCCGTCCGCTCACCTTCTCGCATGCAGCGATCACCTCACGCACGCTCGTGCCGCCGCCGGTTCCCAGGTTGTAAAAAGCGCTCTTCTCAGCGCCGAGTGCCAGCATGTGCGCCTGTGCGAGGTCCAGGATGTGGATGTAATCGCGAACGCAGGTGCCATCCGGCGTTTCGTAGTCAGTGCCGAAGATCGAGACGTAATCCTTCTGCCCGAGTGCCACCTTCAGGATATTTGGGATGAGATGGGTCTCGACGCGGTGATCTTCACCGTATTTCTCCGTCGCTCCTGCCGCATTGAAATAGCGAAGCCCGACGAAACGCAACCCGTGGATCTCATCGTACCAGCGCAGGATCTTCTCAAATATCAGCTTCGACTCTCCATACGGATTGATCGGGCGCTGGGGAAGCGATTCATCAATCGGCACCCGGTCAGGCGTGCCGAAAGTGGCGCAAGTGGAGGAGAAGACGAAGCGTTTACAGCCCGCTGCAAGCATCGCATCGAGCAGGTTGATGCCTGCCGTTACGTTGTTGCGGAAGTACTTGGAAGGATTCTGCATCGACTCGCCGACCAGCGCGTTGGCGGCGAAATGCATCACCGCATCCGGACGGGTGCGAGCGAGGGCGGACTCGATTTCATCCCGGTTCTGGAGATCTCCCGTGATCAACTCCGCGCGAGGATCGACGGCTCTCCGATGTCCCTCGGTCAGATTGTCGAAAACGACCACCTCGTGACCTGATTCGAGGAGTTGCTCAACACAGATGCTACCGATGTAGCCGGCACCGCCCGTAACGAAAATTTTCATGGTTGGGATCTGTGTAGAAGGAACGCGGAGCGTGTGAAGAAAATATTATGAGCTGCCTTGGTGCTAGAACATTCCCCAATCGCATCAGCCCCCGCATGTAGGGGGCGGGGAACTTCCGATCTGCTATCGCCCGTCTTTTTTGAAAGTGAATAGTTGAGAGGATCGAGTTGAGAGCCGCGCCTTGGCAGATCAAAGCGGGTGAGTATGGCGGGAGCGGTTCCGCGTTCGCCCTGGAAAAGGTCCTCGCGGCGCGAGGACCCTACCGCGTGATGTGACGCGCTATATGGATTCGTCCCTCACCCCTCAACCACCTCAAGGCTCTACGGTTTCACCGGAACCTTAAAAATCACGCCCGCCTTTTCCGCCGCCGTTGCTGTTACCAGCCAGAGCTGAGTGATCGACTTATTGAGTTCGGCCTGGGCCGTGAGCTCACCGCTTCGCGCCTCATAGAGCCGGCGCTGGAACTCAATCATGTCGAAGGTCGAGATGAGACCTTCTTCCAGTCGGCGATAGGCGACTTGCAAGGTTTCCTGCGCAAGTTGTCGCGTTTGTACCGCGGTGGCTACGCGCTGACGGTTCGTCTCGATCCGGGCAATGATCTGGTCCACATCCGAGCCGACCGTCACTTCCGCCTGCTTGATGCGCAGAAGCGCCTGCTCCTTCTGTCCCAGCGCAATCCGGTAGTTGGCGCGCGGTTGCACGTTTCCGAGCGGTATCGAGAAGTTCACTCCGACGCTCCATGACGGCGTCCGGCCACCCACTCCCTGCTCAAGGCTGTCACCGAAGCTGGTCCCCAGGCCGTTGAGCCCGTAGCTTGCGATCAGGTCGAGCTGAGGGAGGAGTTGATTTCGTGCGAAACGTACCCGGACATCCTGAGCCTGGGCCGCGAGCAGTGCCTGCTGATAGTCCAGACGCCTTTCGAAAGCCTGAAGCAGCAGCTGAACCCGATTCAGGCTAGGTGCATCGAGATACTGCACATTCTCAGGAAGAAAGATGCGCGGATCGTCGATGTTGTAATTGTCCACGATCCGGCGCTTGAGATCGAACTGGCGCTCGAGAAAGACGTTCTTCGCGAGGATCAGCTGTTCGCGGTCCGCCGAGACCTGTACCTCTGCCTGGCGAATATCGATCGGTGAATTGAAGCCGAGTTCCACCCGGCGCTTGTAGAGGTCCACCAGCTTTTGCCCGGCTTCGATGGCATCCTCGCGGACGCGAACGTTCCGAAGGGCAAACGCCATGTCGTAATACGCCGCCAATACCGCCTGTACCGTCGAGTTGACGCGTTGCTTCCACTCCAGCACCTGAATCTCCCGATTGAGCCGGGCGATACGTAGCTCAGCAAGGTTTGCGGCAGTGCCGAAGTTACGAAGCAATGGCTGCACCACCGTGAGCTGCGCAACCGTCTCGTACTCGGGAATGACCTCGCGAGTATCACCCGTGAAGGTGTTGCGATAGCGGTTTGCCTGGAGTTCAATGCCGTAGCGCATACCCCACGGCGTTCTTCCCACGAGCCGCGCCTCGCTTGAGAATCGCTGCGTGTCGAAGACAGTAGTCGAAAGACCTTCCGTGTTCAGGTCCCGGGAAAGCGCCGGCCGCTGGCTTTCCGGGAGAGGCGGGAGTCCTTGCGAGAGGCGGATCGTGTTCGTCTGGTCGAAGGTCGCCTGCGCGAGGGCAAAATTGGACGAGATTGCATTTCTCCGGTCGATGACATCCGCCGAGCGGACATCATTGACGTTCTCGAGCCGTCGCAGTGACTGATAGGAGACCGCCATCGAGAACTCCGGATCAAAGGCACCCGCGGCAAACCGCACCCGCGCCCGTTCGACCCCGATGCCGACGTTCTCAAACTTCACGTCGAGATTGTTCGCCAGCGCCATCCGGATGGCCTGCTGGATGCTCAGCGGTTCTGTCGGCCTTTCTGCGAAGAGAGCCGCGCCCGGACGTCCCTTGATCTTGGTTCCAGGAGCGCCGACCGCTGTTTCACCGGCCGAGACAGAGTGGAGTGAAGTGAGACAGAGGAGGCCCAGGAGAGCGGAGATGGAGCGGTGCAATGGGGAGAGCTTGGAATGACGTGTGAATAAACGAATGGCGCGCG
This sequence comes from uncultured Verrucomicrobiales bacterium, assembly GCA_966251085.1. GTDB lineage: Bacteria > Verrucomicrobiota > Verrucomicrobiia > Chthoniobacterales > Chthoniobacteraceae > CBINJX01. The sequence continues at coordinate 4,572 of CBINJX010000145.1, read as the reverse complement.
GGGCTTTTGACCCTGTGGCTGATTCCAGACTTTGGGCTCCTCTGCGGTGGCTTTGCATGAGAGTTCCTAGAAACGGTAATCGAGGCTAACGAGGTCAAGCAGCGACTGCAGGACCAGCTTGCCCCACGGACGTGTGCCCGCGAAAATTTTCCCATGTCCGGTCATCCCGGGGCGGAGAATGCCCTCGGAATTGTCCACATCGATCCGTGCTTCGAAGGTTCGCTCCAGCGGGATCTCGTTGCCTTTGGCGTCCATTGTGGTCGGCACGTCGCCCGCGCGGCGAGCGGAGAGCGCTGCAGGCAAATCCTTCGCGAGGAACATTGGATGCACATCCGTGATCACACCCTCGATTGTGTGCTCCGGATATGCGTCGGCCTTCAGCGCCACGCGCTGCCCTGCTTTCACATAGCGCACCTGCTTCTCATTGAGCGCCATCTTGATCGTCATCGGGCTGAGCGAGCCGATCTCCATGATCATCTCGCCACTCTTGATCAGGTGACCGCGGAACTGGTCGAGGTTCCGCGTCAGCACCGTGCCGCTGGTTCTGGCTTTCAGCACCAGCTTTTCGATATCCCGCTTCGATTCCTCATACTTCGCCTGATAGGCAACCCGCGCGTTTTCCGCCTGGCGGAGTTCTGCGGGTTTATCCAGTCCCATTGCGCGCCGCAGTGTCGCTTCCGCCGAGCGCAGGCGCTGTTCGTGCATGACGTGCGTCTGCTCGAGATCGCGATTGCTCAGCTTTGCGAGCAGCTGGCCGGGCTGCACCTGATCACCTTCCTTTACGTAGATCTCTTCGATGAAGCCTGGCACCTCGGGGCGCACCTGCTCTGGGTCCGCCAGTTCGACCGCACCGCTGCGTTTGATCGTGAGCTCCGTCGGAACGAAGCACATGGCAATGAACACCGCGAGCACGACCCCGAAAATCATCGAGAGCCGGCGCAGGCGGCCGTGAGGTTTCCAATCTTCGCGTTTCAATTGCAGACTTCTGAAAAAGGCCCAGAACGGCATCACAATCCACGCGAGCACCGCGGAAAAGGCCAGGAACTGGCCGACCACTCGCATATCGTACTGCGCCATGCGATCTGCCATGAACCAGGTCAGGCTGTAGATGACGTAGTAACCGTAAACCCACGACAGGATCGCGTAGGTATAGAAGAGGGCAAAGCGCTTTTTCGGCAGCGGCATCCGCGAGAGCACCGGATCTTCCGTGTTTGTGCCGAAGAGCGCTCTCTTGAGCTGATAGGTGATCAGGGCGCGCGACTTCGCCTGGAGATTCGGCACCTCCATCGCGTCCGTCATGATGTAATAGCCATCGAACCGCATCAGCGGATTCGCGTTGAACACGATGGTCGAGAACGATGCGATGACCATCACGTTGAAAAGGAAGTCCTGAAACGTACCCGGTTGCACGACCGCCCAGAGGAAAGTGGCGAATGCGGCAAGAATCAGCTCCACATAGATACCCGCCGCCGAGACCAGGATCCGGTGTGAGCGCTTGGGCATGACCCAAGAATCGCTGACGTTCACGAAGAAGTACGGCGTGAAGACGAGGAACATCGCACCCACCTCGTGCACCTCGCCGCCGAAATGCTTACACGTCAGCCCGTGACCCAGCTCGTGGATTGACTTGATGATGATCGTGGTAACCCAGATCAGCGCAAGGTTGTGGAACGAGAAGAAGTTGTTGAGCGTCGGATTGACGCGCTCGAAGTTCAGCGCAAACACCACGATCGCCGCGAGGATGATGGCGCACGAGACCCAGGCGGAAGTCTTCGTCCAGATCCACCACATCGGCTTCGCCATTTTCCCGAACACGATATCCGGGTCCCATAGAGAGAACCGCGAGAAGAAGACTTTGTTTACGAGCGCGTAAAACCCGCCCTTCTTTTTCTTGTTCTTCTTTACCGCATCATAGCGTGCCTTCAGGCGCATTCCCTGCACCTGCAGGAACTGAAGCAACGCCAGATCGTTTGCAAAACGCTGCACTCGCTCGTTCAAATCCTCCTGGGTGTACTCCAGCCGGACATGAGGAAACCGCTCCGCATACGCGTCCCGGATCTGACCAAAGGTCCGCTGTCCGTTGAACAACGTTGCCAGGTAGTAATCCTCCGCCGACATGCGGAAGTACTGCAGTGAGATCGGATCCTTGACGACGTAGTAGGTCCGTCCCTCGAAGAGCTGCTTTGTGATGATCAGGTCGTTGCGCAGCACCGGCATCACCACGTTCTCCTGGGGCGGAGGGGGTGGTGCGGAAACCGGTTCAGGGGCAACGGCGAGAGCGGGCATTCAGAAAGTTGCGAGTTGTTAGTTGAGAGCCGCGGTGGGGGAGTGCGTAGTGCTCAGTACTCAGTGCTCAGTGCTCAGTCGAAAATCGCTCGATTGCGAGTGTACGGACTGCAGTTGGCGATTCATCCGGGTAGGAGGGGAACGATTCAGGTACTGATTACTGATTACTGAGCACTCACGAGATTCACTTCCCGAAACTAGCGATCCCCTTCAGCCCCGCCTTGATCGTGTGATCGGGATTGTCGATCAGCACCTTTACGCGGAGTAGTCCGCTGCTGGCGTCAATGTTCGGAGCGATAAAATCGATTTTGGAAGGGAACTTGGCATTGATCGGCTCCGCAAAGCGCACCGTTACTTCGTTGCCCAGCTGAAGGACGGGGAGGAATTTCGGGGTGACGTAGAACTGAACGTACACTTGATCGATGTTAACGATGTCGATCAGCTTCTCGGCACGATCTACCGATTCGCCCGCCTCCTTGTGTTTCTTGACCACGATTCCATCAAGTGGCGCGCGCACCGTTTTCTCTTTCAGCGCGACATGGGCTGCTGCCAGGCGAATCTTTGCCAATGCCAGTTCGGTTTTCGCCTTCAGCATCTGCTCACGGCTGCCCATTTTGTCCTTATAAAGTGACTCCGTGCCTTTCGCCACGAACTCGGCATTCTCCACCAGCCGCTCCGCTTCCTGCACGGCGAGTTCCTCCTTGGCGTTCTCGAGTTGCACGATTGGCTGCCCTTCCTTCACCGTGTCACCCTCTTCAACCAGGACCTCTTTGATCACCTCCTGGAGCACGGGGGAGGAGACGCTCACCTGTTTGACGGCTTGGACGACACCCTGTACCTCGACCTCTTCCGCCTGCACCGGGAGAAGGGGACTGAGGCTAACGAGTGCAACGAGGAGCAGTTTGGGAGAAAAACGGCGATTCATCAGGGAAGACGAGAGACAGTGAAATGCTGGGAAATGTTCACGGGACGGTGTGACACCAGTGGATCGTTAACCGATAAACTTCAGACGGAACCAATCGCTGAGCCGTTCGAACATCCACCAGGCCAGTGGCATCCGGCCGAGGGCGATCTTTGCGCGGCCGGTGAGGCCCGGGCGGAGCTGATCCTTCAGCGCGGGCGGAACCTCAATGTCGCGCAGGGTGATGATGAACACCTGCTCTGTTTCACGAGGGTATGCCTGCGCACTGATCTGGTTTGCGCTTTCCAGCTCCGTGTTCAGCTTGTAGGCGCTCTGGCTATAAAGGATGTAATCCACCGGTAGCGGTTTTTTCTCCTCGAGGGTCTTCTCCACGCGGCCGATCTTCTTCTCATTTACCTCGACCTGTAGCTCCCACTCATTGAGCGCAGCGATCTCAACAAATTGTGTGCCTGGCTGGATGAACTCTCCGGAGCGCAGCTCCAAGTCCTTGGTCATGATCACCCCATCGATCGGGCTTCGCAGAGTTGCGGAGGCGATATCGGCCTGAAGCTTCTTCTCCTCCTGCTCGCTCACACGCGCCTGAAGCAGGGCGACCTGTGCCCCTGCCTCGTCGCCGAGTCCACGGTAACGATCTGCCTCGGCTTCCAGCCGTGCCCGCTCCCGCCGGGTTGCCTCCAGGGCCGTCTCAAGACGCGGGTCGAGCTGGGCGACCGGCTGCCCCTTAGTGACACGGTCTCCCTCACGCACAAAAATCTTTTCCACCCGCCCGGCGACTTCAGGGACAAGGATGCTCCTTTGCACGGGCAGGATTGCGCAATTGCCATCCACCTGATCCATCTTCGGGTAAACTGCCACGCCGAACAGGATCGCCCCAGCCAGTGCGGACTTGAAAAGGAAACGGCCACGCTGACGGCCCGTCAGGGCGTTCCGTGTGTCGCGGATCCGCTTCGAGACCGCCAGGAAAGGCAGGGACTGGTAATCCTGTGCCGCCTGCAGGCTGCGACCTGTGTGAGTGGCCAGCCATTCACCCAGACGCTGCGTTGGGCTCGGCTCCTTGGCTCCAGGGGCATTGTCAAAGAAACCTTCCGTTGTGCTCTCCGCAAAGTAAGCGCCCGTCAGCTCCTGATCCTGATTGAACATTGGCGCAATCGCCGCCGAAACCACATGGGAATGCTCAAAGTAAGCCAGGTCGATCTCATCGGTCCGGCGCACTTCCGGGGCGAGCGCCGCAGCGTGTTCACCGTTCCCGTTCCCGTTCCCGTTCCCGGTTCCACTGCTGGAAGCTTCCGCCCGGGCGAGCAGTTCCTTTTTGCTCAGCACAAACATCTCGTGCCGCGGACGTCCCTCCACCTGTACCTCTGCCG
>CBINJX010000144.1:0-8607 GCA_966251085.1 uncultured Verrucomicrobiales bacterium | reverse complement strand
CCCGGCACTGGCGAAACTTCCAACGGCGAAGAGCGATGCCGAGATTCTGAAGGGAATGCCGAAGGTCACAGTCGCGGCAACCTGGATGCCATGGACACATCGCCGCCTTACGTTCGCCAGTGGCTACGGAGCAGGCGTTCACTCGCCCGGCTACTACGAGCATCTCTGGTCGGTACAGAACCCGGATCAGGTGGCGGTCCGCTGGATGACACGCGTGGCGCATCTGCTGCGAACTGAAGATCTGGAAAGCTCCACCGCGAGTGTGATCGAAGCGACACGGCTCGCCGAAACGACGGCGGTCCTCCGCTCACGCACACTGCCGGGATTGGCGGAGTTTAACGAAGCGGCACAGGCGGTGTTCTGCTTTGGCGACGCGGCTGCTATGCAGCTGATCAGCGACAGGCTCATCGTTGGTGATCGGCTTGGCACCGTTCCGGAAGAAGCGTCGCAGGTGCCGCTGCAGCGGGACCTGCAGAAGGAGCAGAAACGTCTGCGTCTCCCGGCCGAAGCGCTCGACAAAACCGTAGAGTTGGATCTCCGGAAACCCAACGATCTGGATCGCAGTCGGCTGCTGCACCGTTTGCAATTGCTCAAAGTCCCGTGGGGCCGGACGGTGCAGGCCCGTAGCACAGGTACTTTCCGTGAAGCGTGGCGCCTTCGCTGGGAGCCCGAGCTGGTGGTGGGGTTGATCGAGGCTGCTCCGTGGGGCAACACGGTGGAACAGGCGGCGACTCAATTTGCGATTTCTCGTTCACAAAACTGCTCGGCTCTTCCGGAGCTGACCGGACTAGTGGAAGTGCTGCTGCTCGCGGAACTACCGGATGCGGTCGAGGCGGCGATGCAGCAGTTGGAGAATCAGGCAGCGCTCACGACGGATGTAAACCACCTGATGGATGCGTTGCCGCCGCTGGTAAACGTGCTTCGTTACGGCAACGTGCGGCAGACTGATACTGCGATGGTCGGACATGTGGTAAATGGCCTCGTCGCGCGGATCTGCATCGGGCTGCCCCCTGCGTGCTCCTCACTCAACGACGATGCCGCCTCGGAGATGCTGAAGCGGATCAACGCAACTCACGCGGCGATCGGGACACTGGCGGACGAAGCCTTGAAAGCACCGTGGATTCAGACACTCCGGCGGCTGGCGGATACTGAATCACTGAACGGCCTGCTGGCGGGACGGTGCAGCCGGATTCTTACTGAGGATCATGCGCTCAGCACGGAGGATATCGCCGCCCGCTTATCCCGGAGCCTTTCGCGCGGAAATACTCCGGCTCAGGCCGCCGCCTGGCTGGAAGGTTTCCTCAGCGGCAGTGGCCTCGTCCTACTGCATCAGGTGGAGCTTTGGAGTCTGATCGACGAATGGGTCAGCTCCCTTCTTCCGGAGCACTTCACAGATGTTCTCCCACTGCTGAGGCGGACCTTCTCCACATTCGAACTCGGTGAACGGAGGCAAATGGGAGAGATGGCGCGACGCGGCACCTCCGTCCGCGTGAACGCGCCTGCGGATGAGAGTATCGACGAGGAGCGTGCCCGCCGGGTTCTCCCCACACTTGCTGCTCTCCTCGGCGGCACCACAGCAAATCCCGAACACGTATGAGCGAGACATCTGATGAACGTTTGCGTCGCTGGCGCTTGATCCTGGGTGGACATGAAAGGGCTGACGGCACGGGCGTTTCCCTTGGTGGTGACGACCTCCGGATGGATGCTGCACTTTCGGCGCTTTACGATGCGGGCGGAAGTGGAGGCAGCGGCCGGCAACGTTCTGCCGGACTCGGAGCATCTTCCCCCAATGTCGCCCGCTGGCTCGGTGATATCCGGCAGTACTTTTCAAAGTCAGTCGTGCAGGTGATGCAGAAAGACGCAATGGAGCGGCTCAACCTGCAGCGTCTGCTCCTCGAACCCGAGATGCTGGAGACCGTGGAGGCGGATGTGCACCTCGTGGGGACTCTCATGTCGCTGAACTCGGTGATCCCGGAGAAGACAAAGGCGACCGCGCGATTGGTAGTGCGCAAGGTGGTGGAGGACCTGGAACGCCGCCTTTCCAATCCACTGCGCCAGGCGATCACCGGCAGCCTCAATCGTTCCATGCGCAACCGACGTCCGCGCCACTCCGAGATCGACTGGCCGCGCACGATCCGAGCAAATCTGAAACACTATCAGCCCGAGTACGGGACAATCATTCCTGAGACGCGAATCGGCTTCGGCCGGAAGACCTCCGCGCTGAAGGACATCATCCTCTGCGTGGACCAGAGCGGTTCGATGGCAGGCTCCATCGTGTACTCTGGTGTGATGGCTGCCGTGATGGCTTCGCTCCGTGCCGTGCGAACGTCGCTGGTTTTCTTCGATACCTCCGTGGTCGATATGACGGAGAAGATGCAGGATCCCGTCGATGTACTCTTTGGCGTTCAACTCGGCGGGGGTACCGACATCTGTCGTGCGGTGGGCTATTGCCAGGGACTGATCACCCGCCCCGCGGATACCATCTTCGTGCTGATCAGCGATCTGATCGAAGGCGGCAGCTAGGAGCAGCTCTACAAACGAGTCGCCGCCATTGCCGGCTCCGGAGTGAAGATGATCGCCCTGCTGGCCTTGGATGATAGCGGCGCACCATGGTACGATCATGAAGTCGCCGGGACATTCACATCCCTCGGTGTCCCCTCCTTCGCCTGCACTCCGGACCTCTTCCCGGAGCTGATGGCAGCCGCCATTCAGCGCCGGGATGTAAGCCAGTGGGCCGCCACGCAGGGGATCGTGGTAGAGCGAGGGAGCGGAAAAGCGATATAAGGGCGGCACGTCTCTCGCCCGAAGCGAGGAACAGAGCCGCCTCTATACTTACCGCAGAAAGTGATTCCAATCCGCGATGCCGTGCTGGTTCCGGATCAGAACCGTTACCGGCATTGCCTTCGGCTTCACAGGCACCGCTCGCAGCCGAAGCCCTGCTTCCTGCGGCAACCGGTCGGCTTTCCGCGTGTTCACCTTGATGTCGGCGAGCACGCAGTTCTCCCAAGATGTCTTTCCGCCCCGGGAGCGCGGCAGCACGTGATCGATGTTTCCCTCGTTCGGCGCGAGTTTTCGGCCGGTGTATTGGCAGACCCCGCCGTCGCGTTCCCAGATGCTCTTCGCACAAAAGCGCGGCCGGCGCAGCGGCACCTTGGTATAGTTGGCAGCCACGACCACGGTCGGCATACGGACCGCGCCTCGCGGAGTCTGTACCGCCCGGTCGTTCTCCCGTACGGGTAGCTTCAGCCATTCCTCCCATTTGACGGGAATCATCAAGCCATCCTCATGCACGTCGAGTGCGGATGCCGCCCCTGTGGAGAGCATGCAGAACGCCTCAGCCGGGGACTTCACGTGAATCGCCTGCCAGTATCGGTTGAGCACCAGCACGGTCGGCTGGTGCAGTTGCTCAGACATAGTAATCAGTAAGTCAGTAATCAGTGGTCAGTAACTGGCAGGAGCAATCAGTGCCGGATCAGAGCAGACGCCACCGAGGCTCCTACTGATCACTGACTCACTGATTACTCTGCCTTCAATCCTCCGCCTTCTCCCCGGCGGGGCACATCTTCACGAGGCGCGGCTCGAATTTGCCGAGTACGTCCACGAGATCCGTCTGCGCGGCCATCACCGCGTGGATGTCTTTGTAAACACCCGGCACTTCATCGAGGCCTGACGAGAGGAGGTACACATCCCGCTCTGCGAGGAGCTTCTTCACGGCACTCCATGTGAATGACTGCATGGCCGCCTTTCGACTCATCACACGGCCTGCGCCGTGCGATGCGCTATTCAGGGAAGTCACCTCCCCTTTCCCTCGGACTACGAATCCGGGAGTCGCCATCGAGCCGGGAATGATTCCCAGCACTCCGGCTCCCGCAGGAGTCGCGCCTTTGCGGTGCACGATCACTTCACGTTCCTCACCGTTAATCACGTGACGCTCTTTCCAGGCGAAGTTGTGATGGTTCTCGATGTCGAGGATCACATCCGCACCGAGTTTACGTCCTATGTATTTGTGGATGAGCGCGTGATTCGCGGCGGCGTACTGGCCCATCAGGTTCATCGCGGCCCAATACTCCTGGCCGTCGGCATCATCGAGGGAGAGCCAAGCGAGGTGCTTCAGCTCCTTCGGCAGATCGTCGTGCCGGGACATCGCCCGCCGGCTGTAGTGTTCGCACACCTGCGCGCCGGTTCCTCGTGAACCGCTGTGTGAGAGCAGAGCAAGGTATTCGCCGGGTTCGAGACCGAGCTCACGATCGGTAACAGTGAATGCGCCGAACTCCACGAAGTGGTTTCCGCTTCCGCTGGTTCCCAACTGCTTCCACGCTTTGTCACGGAGCCGCTGGGTCACGGGTGAGACGGTCCAATCTTCATCCATCACCTCGTGTGATCGAGGCTGTTTGAAGGCTGCGCCCATCCCGAATCGGGTTTCGCTTTCGATGATGTTCGCGAGACGATCACGCTGACCGGCGATGGTGTTCGCTTTCCGGTCATAAACGGTGAGTTTCATCCGGCAGGCGATATCGACGCCGACCGCGTAAGGAATCACCGCATTTTCTGTCGCGAGTACACCTCCGATCGGGAGTCCGTAGCCGACGTGCGCGTCAGGCATCAGGGCACCGGCTACAGCAACTGGCAAGGCACAGGCATTGGCCATCTGCTGCACGGCACTGGCTTCGAGTCCTTCGCCCCACTGACGCCACGGCGCGAGTTCCGCGCGAGGCATGAAGGGGGGACGGTATAGGGCGCGTGCGAATGGCGCCCGCAATTCGTCTCCGAAGAAAACGGTCGGCTGGGCGACAATCTTGAAGATCTCCGCCTCGATCTCCGCGCTATCGTGTCCCGCGGCGACAAAGTTGCGAATGAACTCGTGCGCGAGTCGAATCGGTTCGCCATCGGGAACGCCGAGGCGGATGAGGTCTTGTGTTTTCATGTTCTGAATAAAGTTTCGTTTGAGCCGGGAAGGGGCAGATGTCTGGCAGCGGTGTTCGTTCCTTTCTGTCGTGTTCTGATTACATCTTTCGCTTTCCTCTGGTGCGTCTCCACGCCGCGAAGCGAATCGGGCGCACCTTCGCACGGATCACTGATGCTTTGATGACGAGCCGAAGGACGGCTCCGAGTTCCGGGATGTGACGGTATGGATGCATGGGATTGGAACGGGCTGAGGTTTGGTCGAGGAAAGGACTTGCGACGCCGGGGGCATGCCACCGCGCTCGACGGCCGATCGTGTGTGTGCTCAGTTGGACCGGCATCAAATGGAAACTCTCTCCGGCGAAAATTCAGAGGCGGCTCCCGACGGCGAAACCGCGGAATCCCTGCCGCCGTGGATGCAGCCCGATGTATTCTTTGAGTCCCCTGCCCCGGACAAGTATGGATATTACCGGGATAAGTGGACCTATGACTGCACGCTCGAACGGCTCGTCATGCGACTCGAGCAGGACAAAGAGAAGACGATCCTATTGGTCTGGACACCAGGATCGAGGCGCGTGGCCCCACCGGAGGAATTTCCGGAGCTGGTCGATGCAGTGAGAAAGCGGGAGGAGATTCATCAGATGCGAGCGCTCCGCCATGCCGCATTCGCCACGGTTGTATGGGGACTGATCGCATGGTCAGAATCATCGCGTCCGGGCAGGACAGCTCAGTTTCACCTGCTGCTTCTGCTCGGATTGGGAGTTATCCCTTTTATCGCGAGCTGCTGGAGGCTTTCCCGACTCAACTCCTTCACCACGGAAAGGATGTCGGAGCAGATCGCCGACGCGAGATACAACGCATGGATGGTGGGCCGCTCCACGCCATGGACGTGGGCATTACTCACCTGCGTAGGACTTGTCGGTCTCTCACAGTACCTCATCCTTCCTTGGATTTCTGAAGATCCGTTGACAGGACCGATCAGAAGCGCGGGGATCATCAAGGAGGCTGTGCGCTCCGGGGAAGTGTGGCGATTGCTCACAGGAGCCTTTCTCCATGGCAATCCATTTCACCTTTTCTTCAACGTCGCGGCTCTGGTTGCACTAAGTAAAATCGTCGAGGTCACGTTTCACCGTTTACTTCTCCCGCTGGTATTCATCAGCTCTGCGCTCGTTGGGAGCCTCTGCAGTATGATTTTCCTGCCCCACTTGGATTCCGTGGGATCGTCCGGAGGCATCATGGGACTGATGGGGTTCATCCTCGCGGTTGCATGGCTTCAAGGGCGCCACTTTCCCCGAGCCCTTCGACGCTCACTGGCACTGAGCGTCGTGTTCATAGCCGGGATGGGCATCGTGGCCTATCAGCTCATCGATAATGCCGCGCATGCCGGCGGATTATTGGCTGGGATGGCTCTTGGATATGCGGTTACGCGCAAGCAGAGGGATCAGTGCACTATCACTGTTTCCCCTCGTGTGGTACTCGCGAGCGTCATCGCCTCGGGTGTGATCGCAGCGACTACGCTGCTCACCCTGTATAAGGTTTTCAGCAGCGTGTAGGTGTTGCGGCAGCCGCGCTTCGCGAGAGGGCAGGGGCGCTTGATCATTAAACCGTGAGGCAATACCGGCGGAAGAACCGGTTGAGCTCCTCCACATCACCCACCTCGTCGCGCCGCTCCGCGAGCTTGTCGAGCACTGCGAGTTCCGCTTCGAGGAAGCGGGAAAGCACCTCCACAGGAGGTTCCGTGGATAGCTCTTCTCCTGACCGCTTTCGTGCGACCAGCCGATCCAGCTCCACACGCACATCCTGCTCTTCGAGCACGGCATCTACCAACTCTTGAAACAGCATCGGCACCTGGCCAAGTCCCCTCTCGATCCATCGGCATGCAAGGACCGGACGGAAGACGTACAGGTACTTTTTCAGGCTCACCTGATCGCGATCGAGCAGATACTTCCGCCAGTTGTTGAACGCCATCTGCAGGTAATGAGCAAAGCAGCGCTTTGGTGAATAGAACTCCTCCGCCAGTGCCGTAAACTCCGCAAAGAACTGCGAGTCCTTTGCATACACGACCGGTGACTTCAGCCACTCCAGCAACGGCGGATTACTCTTCCGGAGAAGGCGAAGCGCTTTGCGTAGCTCCCAACCGCTGACATCGAGGTCACCTGGCAGAGCTTCTTCGATGACATCGCGCCGGTCCTCCACCGAGAGATACCAGTCGCGCTCGTGCACATAGAGAAACCGCACATCGTAATCACTATCCTGCGACGCAAAACCCCAGGCCCTGCTGCCGCTTTCACAAGCGTAAAGGACACGCATCTTACGCTCTTGCTCTACACGTTTCAGCTCCTCGCGAACCCGAGAAACCATTTTATTACTGACCGTCATAAGAACTCCTTTTTCAGAGGCGGTGACTCCGAGTGGAGTTCACCGCCTTTATTGTTGAACTGAGGCTACCTCCCGCACCTTCGCGTAGAGCAGCCCATCAATGAATTCGCCGTCCTTGAAGTAGGCGGCACGCAGGCGTCCCTCGTAGGAGAAACCTGCCTTTTGTAAGACTCGGGCGGAGGCCGGATTGCGCGCATACACCGCTGCCTGGATCCGGACGAGATCGAGCCCGGTGAAAGCCCACTGAGTGAATGCCCGTACGGCCTCGGTCATAATCCCTCGGCCCCAGTACCGTTCACCAAGCCAGTATCCGACCTCAGCCGCATAACGGCCGACGCCGGTACGATCAGGATCGGTAAGGCAGATGCCGATTCCACCCACCACTTGATCATTGATGGTGATGGCAAAGTCAGTCTCAGGCTCACGCCCGGAAGCCGTCTTTATCCACTGCTCCGCGTGTTCCATTGTGTACGGATGCGGGACGAGGCTCATGTTCCGCGCGACGCTGTAGGTACCGATATTTTCGGTAAGGGATTCGGCGTCCTCCGGGCGGAACGATCGGAGGCTGAATCCCGTGAGGTTCAGTTGCATGACATAGATGAATGAGTGAGGGGTTAAATGGGGAGAAAGGTGGGCTGAGTGGATGCCTTTCGGCACTGGTCCGTTGCCAGTAGCGATTCTCAGTCGCGAAGTAACTTTGCTCTCACCCCGCAAAGTGTGACGGTGGTCACGGCTGGATTCGAACCAGCACTGCCAGCGTCCTCAACGCTGTGCCTCTGCCGGATTGGGCTACGTGACCGATGAAAGGGCAGAAATGGCGGAAGAGGCGGGTGCTGCCCCCGCAGTACTCGGATTGAGCACACCTGCTTTCCAGGCAGGCGCGACGAACTGACTAGTCGCCTCTCTTCCGTGATGATGGTTGTGAAAAGGAAATCAGTCCCCGCGGCAGGATTCGAAACTGCACTGGCTCCGTTCTGAGCGGAGTGCCTCTGCCAGTTGGGATACGCGGAGAGGAGGAAATGGAGCGACGACGCTCAAGCGTCGATGTGCGTGGAAGCTTGTGGTGTAGAGGTGGTTCTGTCCCGAGCCTTTGGTGGGGATGTCAGATGACGCGTGGACGAGGGACGTGCCGCCTCCAATCTCCGGTGTGGGCAAATGCGGTGGGCGGCGGGACTACAGCCGGTGACATACGCGCAAGCTCCGCCCCACCCAACCGCCTGACGCCCGGCCACGAAGTAAGAGGCGGCACGTCCCTCGGTGAGGTGCCATATGGAAAAGAAAATCACTCGCTCGGGACAGAGCCGCCTCTACACCAGCTCTTTCCGA
>CBINJX010000143.1:0-8646 GCA_966251085.1 uncultured Verrucomicrobiales bacterium | reverse complement strand
CACGATGTCCGCGTACATGTGCGGGGGCGCTATGATCGCCTCGGTGCACTCGTACCTCGCAGATTTCCGCGAGTGCTGGCCGGCGATGAACAGCCACCAATCCGGGAAGGAAGCGGCCGGATGGAGCTGGCAAAGTGGCTGGCCAGTGAGGAGAACCCGCTAACTGCACGAGTGATGGTAAACCGGATCTGGCAGCATCATTTCGGCGAGGGAATCGTGCGGACGCCGAACAATTACGGAAAGCTCGGCAGCCCGCCGACACATCCCGAGTTGCTCGACTGGCTCGCCGATGAATTCATCCGCTCCGGCTGGTCGATGAAGGCGCTCCATCGCCAGATCATGCTTTCGTCAGCCTATCAACAATCCAGCGTACCACTTCCCACCACGCTCCATGTCGATCCGGATAATCTGCTCTTCGGCCGGATGAATCGGCGACGCTTGGAATCCGAGGCACTTCGTGACAGTCTGCTTTCTGTGGCTGGCAGGCTCGACCTGACCACTGGAGGCCCGGCGGTGCGTGATCTGGCAAACACACGGCGGACCCTTTACCTGATGACTATCCGCTCGGATCGTTCCGGTTATCAACCGCTCTTTGACGCCGCAGATCCGACGGCCATCGTGGAGAAGCGCATCAATTCCACCGTCGCTCCTCAAGCGCTGTTTCTACTCAACCATCCTTTCGTCCTTCAACAGGCAGAGGCACTCGCACAGCGAATGGAAAAGGAAGCGCTCCGAGACGACAGTGAACGAATCCAGTGGCTATACGAACTCCTTTTCGCCCGCCCGGCCATCGACGAGGAATTGCAGCGCAATCTCATGGCAGCAGAGCGAGTGCGATCGGAATCCGAGGGAAAGTTGGCATGGATGCACCTCATCCACGCGCTTTTGTGCACAAACGAGTTTCTCTACGTGGATTGATCCCTTCCTGCCTACACACCGTATCGCTATGAATGATCCCCTGTTCGGCTCATCCCCGCTCTCCCGCCGCGAGATGCTACGGAGCTTTGCCAATGGATTTGGCATGCTCGGACTGGCCGGTCTGGTGTCCTGCACAGCACAGGCGCAGGATACGTCGAGCCCGCTCATGGTTCGCGCTCCGCATTTTGAGCCAAAGGCCAAACGCGTGATCTTTCTGTTCATGTCCGGCGGCCCTTCCCATGTGGATCTCTTTGATCCCAAACCCCGGCTGGCAGCGGAAAATGGAAAACCGCTCCCGTTCGAAAAACCGAAGCTCGAGCGCACCAAGACTGGAACACTCCTAGCGTCACCGTGGCAGTTCCGCCAGCACGGTGAGAGCGGAATTGCAGTCAGCGAACTGCTGCCGCATACGGCCAGCTGTGTCGATGATCTCTGCGTCATTCGTTCGATGGTCGCGGATAACATCAATCACAATGGCGCCTGTCTCCAGATGAACACGGGCGAACAGGCTTTCTCCCGTCCGTCGATGGGTTCGTGGCTGCTATATGGACTCGGAAGCGAGAACCAGGATCTTCCCGGCTTCGTCGTTATCAGCCCCTCCCAGCCAGCGCAGGGTGCGCCCTTATGGAGTTCCAGTTTTCTTCCCGCAGCGTATCAGGGAACGCTCGTCCGTGATCTTCGCAATCCAATTGAAAACCTTGGCAACCCGCGCTTTTCCCCGTCGCAGCAGCGCACGCAGCTTGATTTGATTGGAGAGCTGAATCGGCTGCACCGACAGCAGCGCGAGGAAGATTCCCGTCTGAGCGCCCGCATCGCTTCCTTTGAACTTGCCTTTCGCATGCAGGCTCAGGCCCCCGAGGCGTTTGATATCGAGCGGGAATCGCCGGAAACCAAAAAGCTCTATGGCCTCGATAATCCCGTCACCGAGACCTTCGGCCGACAATGCCTGATGGCACGGAGGCTCTCCGAACGAGGTGTGCGAATGGTGCAGGTCTATCACACCACCACCTCGAAACGCTCGAGTTGCCAGCTTTGGGATCAACACGGAGATCTCCGAACCGAACTGCCAAACAACTGCGCAGCAGTCGACAAACCGATCGCAGCGTTGCTGAAAGATCTGAAAGCGCGAGGGCTCCTCAAGGATACGCTGGTCGTGTGGGGCGGTGAGTTCGGACGCACACCGACGGCGGAGGGCACCAATGGACGCGAGCATCATCCATTTGGCTTCACCATGTGGCTCGCGGGTGGAGGTGTCCGCGGTGGCATGACCTATGGTGCGACAGACGAGTTTGGCTGGCACGCTACCGAGAATCGTGTGCACGTCCATGATCTCCATGCCACGATCCTGCACCTGATGGGACTCGACCACGAACGGCTCACCTATCGCTATAGCGGCCGCGACTTCCGGCTGACAGATGTGCACGGACTCGTAGTGCGCGATATACTAACGGCATGAGCACGGACCAGAGTGGTCGAGTACGACCGCCCTCCGGAACACCTCTGTTCGTGCCGTCCGGGTGACGCAAGCGATCGGCGGGTGCGCTATTGACCAATGCAATTAATCGGTGCGCCAGACAGGAATGCCTTGAGGTTCTCAGTAGTCACCTGATCGATACGTCGAACGGCCTCGTAGCTGTTGAATGCAGTATGCGGGGTGAATACGACGTTCGGCATCGCGAGCAGTCGCTCATTCCGTCCGAGTGCCTGGATCTCCTCCAGCCGATGTGGGTTGCGGACATGCCACTCCTCGGGAGAGATCGAGCTTTCCTGCAGGTGCTGCACGATCTGGTCCCGGATCATTTGGATAGCGTCGCGCTGAAACACTCGCTCATCCTCGAGCACATCCAGTCCCGCCCCACCGATCGCGCCACTGTCGAGCGCCTCGAGCAATGCCTCCGTATCAATCACTCTGCCGCGCGACGTATTGATGATCAGTGCGCCGGGCTGGCACTTGGCCAGAGTCTCGCGGTTGATGAGATAAAGCGTCGCCGGGGTGAGCGGCACATGCAGAGTGATGATATGGCTGCGCTCGATCAATGTTTCGAACGGCACGTAGGTGAAGCCCAGAAGCCCCGCGATGAGTTCAGAGGGTTTGGTATCGTATGCGAGCACCTCCATGCCAAAGCTGCGCGCAAGTCGGATGACATGCAGTCCGATGCGTCCCGTTCCGATCACGCCGATCGTCTTCCCGTAGAGATCGAATCCCCGCATCTCCTCGAATGAAAACCGGCCCGATCGCTTCAATGAAAGTGCTTCGCGGAGACGACGCGCCAGGGCGAGGATGAGCGCAAAGGTATGCTCGGCAACCGAGATCTCTCCGTAACTGCGGACGGAACTTACCGTGATGTTCCTCGCACGGCACGCGGGCAGGTCGATGTGATCGTAGCCCGAGGAACGGGTGGCGATGAAGCGCAGCTTCGGATGTTGCTCCAGAAAGGCCTCGTTGATCTCAGAATAAAATGAAACCGATAAGACCTCCGCGTCAGCGGGCACATCCGCCAACTCCGCAACAAACTGCAGGTCGTGCTCAGTCAACTGCTCGCGGAAGAAGGCCTCGGAAGCGGATTCCGTCTCTGTAAAATAGATTCTCATTCAAATGGTGCCTTTTGATACAGTCTCGCCAGTGAATCTCGCTTCACAATCTCATATGTGACAGGCGCGAAGCGGTCTGAAACGGTATGCAGGGGATTGCACAAAGCCGCGGCCCTCCGGAAACTGGCATCATGGGCGTTGGAACAAAAAACCGTCAGTTACAGAACGCAGAAATCTGCAAACAGCACCTCCGGGAGAAATACCGTGATCAGGCCCCCCTCGTGGAGGAGTTCATCGAGGAATTCGAAGGCAGAGAAGCCGATTACACCCGGTGGACGGAATTTGCGGATGCGAAGCGGAGCCGCGTCGAAATGATCGAGCGTCTGGACCAACAATTCGAGCAATGGCTGAATCCCTCCTCATAGAGCGCGCCCCAGTTTGATAAGCCAGCTGTGTAGAGGCGGCTTTCTGCGGAGTTCTACGACGCAGGTGCCGCCTTCATCTTTGCGGCGAGGTGTCAGACGGTTTGATGGTGCGGAACCTGAGTGTGGATTGTGAGCCGATGTACCACTACCTTCACCTCCGTCCACGCCGGGGATCTAAGGCGGATTACTCAATCGGAATCGGCTCTCACTCGATACTTTCCGCTATTCACTCTCAGAGAAGCCCCGCACTGGTCGATCGGAACAAAGAAGTGGCTGCGCCAGAACTGGTTACTGATTACTGCTTTCACTGACATCCGGGTCCGGGGTACTGAGTACTTTCTCGCATCCTTCAACCGCACGCGGGCTGATTGTTATCAATCGACTCAACTACAGAGGGGGCGAGGATCATCTCGTTCTCTCATGACTGTTTCTGACGGCTTAAAGGCTGCACTCTGCATCGCTCATCCGGGGCACGAAGTTCGTGTGATGGAGTGGATGCGCCGGCAGCACCCGATCACTGATGTGATTACAGACGGCTCAGGTTCGAACCGTCCGTCGCGCTTTCAGTCGACGCGGAACTTCATCCTCGAGGCGGGCGGACGTTTGGGAACGCTGCAGGGAGAATTCAGCGACCGAGCATTCTACGACATCCTTCTCCGCAAGGATCCCTCACCCCTGATCATACTTGCCGAGCGTCTCGCGGAGGAGTGGATCGAAGAAGAGATTGAACTCGTCGCCGGCGACATGCTGGAGGGCTTCAACCCATCCCATGACCTCTGCCGGATCATCATCAATTCAGCTGTGGACCGAGTGGAGCGAAAAACCGGCAGACAACTCATCAATCTCGAATACCCCCTCGAAACCGTTGCCCCGCCGAAGGATATCAGGGAGGCGGTAGTAGTGCTTCTCGATGATACCCAATTCGCCCGAAAACGGCAGGCGGCACTGACGGCCTACCCTGCTCTCGCGAGCGAGGTGGACCGCCTCGTTGCCAAATACGGAGAGCAGGCATTTCAGCGGGAGTACCTTTTCCCGGCAACTCGGGAAGCAGGTATCAAATGGGACAGCGCCGAGCCGCCCTACTACGAGGTTTACGGCCAGCGTCAAATCGCCGCAGGACATTATCAGGAGCTGATCACCTTTGCGGAGCACATCCAGCCCATGGCGCTCGCATTACGGGCGTGGGGGCGTGGAGAATGTTGAGTTTTCCCCCGGATGAAAATCCTCCTTACCAACAACGGCCTTCAGGCTTCCGCAGGCACTGAGCTGTACCTGAAGGAGGTTGCGACGGAACTGCAATCACGCGGCCACGAACCCGCCTGTTTTACGCTTCGCCCGGGTGAAATCGGCGACCAACTGATTGCCCTTGGCATTCCGGTCAGCGACGACTTGAGAGCGTTGCCAGGTCCGCCGGATATTATCCATGGACAGCACCTGATCGAAACCACGTTGGCAGCGATGACCTACCGTACCGTACCGGTGGTCTCATTCTGCCATGGTCCGGAAGCATGGCAGGAATCTGCCTGCCGCCTGCCCAATGTCGTGCAGTGGGTCGCAGTGGATGCCGCCTGCTATCGGCGTCTGGTTGAGGATGAGGGAATTGCCCCGGCAAAGCTGTTGATGCTGCTGAACCATTTCGACGATCGCCGTTATCAACCCCGAACTCCCCTGCCCGACCGCCCCCGCAAGGCACTGATGGTCAGCAACCGTCTCACGGAAGATCATCCTGCGACACGTGCGGCGAAGGCGGCTTGTCGCACGCGGGGGATCTCACTTGATTTCGTGGGCAACCGCTTCGGCAAACGCTCCAACAACTTGGAACAGCTTCTACCCCAGTACGATATCGTCTTCGCAAAGGCGCGCTGTGCGATCGAGGCGATGGGCGTCGGTTGCGCAGTGGTTCAGCTCGATTACTTCGGATCGGGCCGCCTGGTCACCGGTGCCCGGTTTGATGAATTACGCGCCCTGAACTTCGGATATCGATCGATGACTTTTCCGCTCTGCGAGAAGCATCTCGGAGCGGAGATCGACCAGTATGACCCGCAGGATGCTGCAATAGTCTCCAAGCGAATCCGGGAAGAGGCGACACTGGACCGGAGTATCGATGCCTTGCTCGCCGTCTATACTGCTACGCTCGCCCACGCTCCCACACCGGATTACGATCCGGCACTGGCTGCAGCGGACTTTCTACGCTTCCACGCATTTCTCTCAAAGCTCCCGTTCGAGGGACTAAGGAAGAGGCCAGGAACACCGTTGCGCCTGCCATGCGGCCCGATCCCTCCGGGCGAGGTCCAATCCACATGGGAGAAAATCGCCGCGCCACATATTCCGCGCCCAGCTTCACTCAAGGAACGCCTGATCTCCCGCGTCCGTCAACTCTTCCGATAATCCGTACCTGCTTTGTCGAAAGATCAAATGAGCGAACTCCAATCTACCGTCCCCGCTCCGCGTACACTCGACCTCGAGAGCCCAAAGCTGCGGGCAGATCCCTATCCGGTTTATCGATGGTTTCGTGAAAACTCGCCGGTGCACAGGCTCGCGCCGAAGCGCCCGGGTGGAGTGACACGTTACCTTTTGACCCGGTGGGACGACCTAGAAGCAGGACTGAAGAATCCGCGTTTGAAGCGAAGCATTCACCCTATGGCGCTGTGGAATCAGCCCCTGGATCAGGTACCGCCTGCATTCCAGACCTATGCCCGGATCACCCGCTCGTGGCCGCTCTTCTGCGACCCACCCAAGCACGCCCCGCTGCGCCGTCCTGTGAACCGAATTCTGGAAGGGTCCCAGGAAGATTCCACTGCGCTTCTTCGGGAGGTCCTCGATGAGACTCTCCGGGGGCTTTCCCACAGGAGCTCCTTTGACGCCATGGAGGAGTTCGCCCATCGGGTACCGCTTGCGTTCGATCTAGCGATACTTGGGATCCGCGGTCACACCGTCACTGAACTTGGTGCGCACCTTCACAAGATCGCACTCGCCTTGGGAAATGTATTCGACCCGGTGCGGATCGAGACAGCGAGCCATTCCATGGAGTTCCTCACCGAATGGATCCGGGATGCCATCGCACGGTATCGGGCGGAGGCATCCCCGGCCAATGCACCTTTTCTTACCCGGCTAATTGCGTTGCAGGATTCCGGCTTGATCGAAGGTGATGATCAGGTGACGGCGACTGCCCTACTCCTCCTGCAAGCGGCGCAGGATACCACCAGCTCCCTGATTGGAAACGGCATCCTCACCCTGCTGCGGCATCCCCATGTGCTACCCTGGATGCTCGAGCGAGAGGATCGCGGCCTGGCAGTCGTGGAGGAAGTTTTGCGCTACGAATCACCGGTCCAGCAGATCACCCGGCATGCCTCGGAGCCGCTGGAGATCCGGGGAGTAAAAATCGCACCGGGTGAAGGCGTCTCCTTTCTTTTGGGAGCGGCAAATCGGGATCCCGCTGTTTTCAAAGAACCAGATCTCTTCAATCCCGCCCGCCTCCAACCAGGCACCGCCTCCTTTGCCTTTGGCCCCCATACATGCCCGGGAGCACACCTCGCCCGGAAGACTGCCGCGGAATGCTGGAACGCACTGTTTGCCCGGTTTCCGACGCTCTGCCTTACCTCTGACACAATCCAGTGGCGCCCTACAGTGACCTTCCGTAGTCCCGAGACATTACCGGTTCGGATAAAGGTTTCCTGACTCCCTGCGGAGCGGACGGGAACCCGCGCGGCAGATCACAGGGAGAGGAAATTCCCACAACATCCTCTCTCAAAAGGACAGGACAAATGCCTTAGGTGTGCGAAGTTCCTTTTGCGCCATGGAACTGGATGAACAGCCATTCGGTGCAAACAGCTATGATCGGCCGAGCACATCGTCGGTAAAACCAGCAGAGCCCCAAAACGAGAAAGCCAGACTGGCTGCATTGCACCGGACAGGACTGGCAAAGGATGCTCCTGCGCCCGAGTTTGATCGACTTGCAAGGCTCGCCGCCCGTCTGCTCAATGCGCCTGTCTCGCTCGTGACAATCGTGGACGAGCACCGTCAGATCCACAAAGGTGCGTTCGGATTTACGGAGCCGTTTTCGAAGTGGAGAGATACTTCTCTTTCCCAAGACCTCGCCAGGCTTGTGGTGGCTAATAACGCACCCTTGGAAATTGAGAATACTCGGGCTCACCCCCAGACGCGAAAAGAACCCGCTCCCCACGAATACGAAGTCGTTGCATACCTCGGCATCCCGCTCCACACACCCGACGGGCATGCAATCGGAGCTTTCGCGGTCATGGATGAAAAGCCGCGGAGATGGACCGAGGAAGACGCCCAACTGCTTCGAGACCTCTCCGCGTCTGTCGTCACTGAAATTGCCTTGAGATGGCAACTGGAGGAATCCCGCCGCCTATCGGATCGCTTTGAGCGCTTCGTCAACTGCTCACCGGCAGCTCTCTACATTTACGACATCGTTGAGCATCGGAACATCTTCGTCAGCAACGCCAGCGCGACTCTGGTCGGGGTTTGCCCGGAAACGATCCAGGAGGATCCCTATAAGTTTGTAGCCACGAAGATGCACCCGGATGACTACGAACCCTTCATGCGGCATATCGAGAGGCTGCGCCATTTACCAGACAAGGAAATGGCCACCCATGAATACCGGATGCGGCAGCCGGATGGCTCGTGGCGCTGGTTTCTTTCCCACGATGTCCCGTACTCGCGGGACGAGCAAGGGAACGTGCAACAGGTTATCGGGAGCGCCATCGATATCACCGAACGCAAACAGGCCGAGGAAGCCCTGAAGGAA
>CBINJX010000142.1:0-8665 GCA_966251085.1 uncultured Verrucomicrobiales bacterium | reverse complement strand
AAGAGAGTCATGAGATCATCCTCAGTGAGTGCCTCATACTGATTACTGATTACTGATTACTGATTACTGATTACCGAGCACCGAGCACTCCGCCCCCCCTCAGTACCCCTTCTCCTGCACCACCTTCACCAGCTCCGACACGATATCGCGTGAACGCTTGTTCGCGCCGGTGGCGCGATAGTTGGTGAGGACGCGATGCTGCAGAACAGGAAGCGCAACTTCGCGCACGTCTTCCGCTTCCGGAGCAAACTTGCCCTTGAGCAGCGCGAGTGCTTTTGCACCGAGGATCAGGCATTGCGAAGCGCGCGGGCCGGCGCCCCATTCGACAAAGTCCTTCGTGACCTGCGGGGTGGAACCGTTTCCACCCGGACGCGTGGCGGAGGTGAGCCGCACTGCGTAATCGATGATGTGATCCGCGACCGGCGCGGCCAGCACGAGTTGTTGCACGGCGATAATGTCCTCCAGTGAAACCACCGGCTTCAGCTCGGACTGCATCCGCAGCGTCGTGCGCCGCACAATCTCGATCTCCTCCTCATGCGTGGGATATCCGAGATTCAGCGAAAACATGAAGCGATCGAGCTGCGCTTCGGGAAGCGGATAGGTCCCTTCCTGCTCGATCGGGTTCTGCGTGGCAACGACGAGGAAAGGATCGGGCAACGAACGCGACTCCCCTGCAACGGTGACTCGCCGCTCCTGCATCGCCTCGAGCAGAGCGGACTGTGTCTTCGGCGGTGTCCGGTTGATTTCGTCCGCGAGGAGCAGGTTCGCGAAGATCGGTCCCGCCATGTATTCAAACTCCAGTTTTCGATCCCGCTCCTGAAGCAGCTCGGATCCGATGATGTCGCTCGGCATCAGGTCAGGAGTGAACTGGATCCGTTTGAAGGAAAGCTGAAGCGTCTCGGCGAGACTCCGCACGAGGAGCGTCTTCGCGAGACCCGGCACACCGATGAGCAGGCAATGCCCACGTGCAAAAAGGCTGACCAGAAGAAGACGAACGATCTGCTCCTGCCCGACCATTACCTTGCCGAGCTCCGCAGTAATCCGCGTGTAAACCTCCTTCACCGCCACTGGGGAAATTTCAGTCATGCGGCGGCGAGCCTAGCGGGCTGAAATATGAATGTCAGCTAAGGAAATGGGGGTGGAGTGAAGGCCCATCATCGCCAAAGCCGAAGGTTCCTGAAGGCTGCGGCGCGTCAGAGTGGGGCATGCTTCCAGCTTGCCCGGGGTGAATGTGGAAATCAGAAGGCGTTTTGCACACCGTCTCCGGCTCATGTGCGCGGTAGCGGTGGAGAAGTTTGCAACAAGCAAGGCGCACGGCTACCCTGGCGGGCATCAGGTCAGTCAGGGTACTTGGAAACCGGTGCGCTGCGGAGCGCCAGCCGTGTCAGACTGCAAGTCTGACCCACATTGATCGCGCACCTTGGCGTGGCGCGTCAACGTGGGGTGGACTTTTAGTCCGCCTGAGGGGCGCATGGAGACCAGAAAGCACCTCCTACTACCTTCCCCGGTTCGAATGCGCGGCAGCGTCCTGCGCATGCATGAGGAATAGTCACAGACAAAAAACGGGTGCCCTTCCGAGCACCCGCTTTCGCTAACAACACCTGACGATCATCACCCCATCAGGCGCTCCGCCCCTGCGCCAGCCCACTTCCCACTTCCTCCCCCTGCACCGTCCCACCCGGCACCTCCGGCTCCGGCTCGGTCTGACGCACCTTGGCGAACCCCCGCTTGATCGTGCCAATCGCATCCTGAAGGCTATCAGTCTGCGCATTGCGCTTGAGCGAGTGATAGATCGCCAGCGCCGCCAGATAGATATCCGTGCCGAGCAGCATCTTGGTGTCGAGCAACCGCCCGGTGAGCCGCTGGGAGTGAGTCAGAAGGGACTTGCTCTGTCCGTACGCCGTGATGTCCCGGTCGATCTTCGCGAAGTCGATTCCCCGCGGAATCAGGTCCGGGTTCTGCCTCCCCAGCTCGATGATATCGAGAGCGAGCGAGTGATACTTCGGGCCGACTTTCGGCAGCCCTTTGCGCTCCGCGGGAGTGAGCGACCGAAGAACGCTCAGCGCCTGCTCGGTGGTGGTCAGCCCACCGGTGGCAGTCGTGAAGTCTTCGGCTGCGAGGATCATATCGATTCTATCCTGGTACATACTTATTTCGTGTATCTGCTTGGTTTCGTTTCAGTTAAATAGCCGCTTCATCAGCGACGCCGACCGTTATACATAACGCCAACGACAAACCGTGACGTTGGCGAAAAAAAGTTGAAGAAAAGTGAGGTCCACCCCAGTGAAGAAGACGAAGAAGGCTCCGGCGAAGAAGCAGACAAAGCACAAGGCGTTCAGCCGCACCGCCATGTGATGCGTCCACCAGATCGACGTCATGCTGCGCGCGAGAAAAGTACCGAGTCCCGCCTATCTGTCGGAGAAACTCGAGGCCAGCCCCAGCACCATCGATCGCGATATCCGGTTTCTGCGCGACAGTCTCAATCATCCCTTGGAATTCGATCACGAACGCGGCGGCTACTACTACACCAGGGAAGCCCCTCCCCTGCCCGATATGCAATACGCCGAAGGCGATCTCTTCGGCTTCTGCGTCGTGGAGCAGATGCTCACCCTTTTCCGCGGCACCGAGCTGGAAACACAGCTGCGGAGCACCTTCAGAAAACTCGCCAGAGGACTCACCGAACAACTCTCCGTCTCCTGGGAATCCGTTGCCGAGGCCATCTCCTTCCGTGCCACCAGCAACCCCATTCCCGTCGATCCGGAACTGCTCGATGCCGCCCGCCGCGCGGCGATGAAGTATGAGGAGGTGGAGTTTCTCTATCAGGGCCTCCACGACGAGATCCCCCTGAAACGCCACGTCGAACCGTTCCACCTCCTGGTCCGCGACGGCATGTGGTATCTATTCACCTACGACCTCGAGGCGCAGGACACCCGGAACTTCTCCCTGCTGCGCATGCAGGAGTTCCGCGGGCTCGGCAAATTCTTCGAGAAAGGCGAACGACACGTTCACCCCGAGACCTGCCTCCAGCACAGCATCGGCATCTTCTCCGGCGACAAACCCGAGCTGGTCCATCTCCGCCTCAACAAACTCGGCGCCCGCCTTCTCAGCGAACGCAGCTTCCATCCCACCCAGAAGATCACCCGCGCTCCCGACGGCCAGCACGAGCTGACCATGCACGTCCACATCACCCCCGAGCTGGAGCGCTGGGTGATGAACTACTGGAGCGAAGTGGAAGTCCTCGCCCCCGCCTTCCTCCGCGAACAGATCCAGGCGAATGCCCGGGCAGTGCTGGCGTGGCAGAATGATGAGATGCGGATAAGGAAGGCCTCTTAATCCTACTCGTAATCTTATTCTTACTCTCCGCCGAGAGCTCTGCAGCAGGAGGAGAGTAGGAGTAAGAAGCTCACCTAATCGGGTAGCCCCTACACGCGGGACGTCTCGCCTCTCGTCCGATGAGCGCGGCTTCCTCCAACAACCGCGCTCCGCCCTTTCGCAATCCTCCGTCGGATTTCAGGCCGAGACTCTCCAGCAGTTCGATTCGTTCCGCTGGTTCGAAATACTTTGAGACCAGCACCATCCGCACTTTCAGCCGAAACCCGGTATCCGCGAACGACTCCAAGAACTCCGGATCGAGTTCACACACGGCACATGTTTCCGGAGAACCGGCCCGCTGCATGCGCCTTGGCCACCAGAGGGGTGAGGCATCCAAGCCAACTCAGGGAAGAGTTAGCATGCACAGAGAAAAATACGGTACTCAGTAGAACCGAGGGAGGAGTTGAGAAGCATGTGTATCCTCGCAGCCCCGGTAGACTCTCAGGTTACAACTCTGCAGGTCACTACTCACGCACATTGCAGTAATCACACGCGGCTTCAATCCGCTTGTATGCCATGTGCCGATGACGAAAATCTTTTTCCTCTTCTTTCATCTGCACAAGAGTGCGCTCGCGCTCTGCTATTTGCCCTCGACGCTCAGTAACACACTGCAAAGATGCAACGAACCGCTCGTACTTAGAGATGGTTGATGGGCGAGCCGATTCAGCGAGCTTACGAATTAGAGCTGCAGCAGCCTGATGTGTTTCCAGAGAGTCACTCTCAAACTCGGCCTCAAAAAATGTCTCTCCAGAAGGCAGATGCACTTCATCGAGTTCAAAGACAAGATGATCAATCTGGACAACCCATCTTTGTGTCCTCATCCACCCGATCCGCTGGAGGTGGTGAACTCCGAACTCAAAAAGGGCCTTCGAAAACCCTTCTGGGATGTCCTCATCCCCGACTTTGACCTCTTTCTTTAGTATTTTCTTACAGCTGGGATGCGGAGGCTCCTCGATCTCAAGACAGCGCCGAGCGCCTTCCCACTGCCCTGCGGGAATTTTTAGAGTCATCACTGCCCCCTTTCGCGCCGCTACACGAATGCGGAAAGTCGCCGCAGCCCGGGAGAGTTGATCTCCATTGTCGTAATAAACGTTCAACTGGTCGACGTGTTTGCACACCTTGCCGTGTGAACGGAGCTTTTCGAAACCTTGGCGATCCAGTTCCAACTTGGTCTCAAGTTCGTAATGGCTCATCAGTCGATCTTCGCTATTGGAAGCTCTCGTGCGTGTTGTCGGAGCATCTTGTACTCCGCAAGATCTGTGCCCGAATAATAGATTCGTGAAATATTACTCTCCTCGCGGTGCAGCGCACCAATCATGGCTGATTTTTCAGTCCACTTGAGGCTTGGGTCAGCTTCGTAGATCCCGGAAGCGGAACGCCTAAGGATACGAGCCCCTTCGTCGAGATCCTTAGTTGCTTTGGGATCGATGTAGTCAGGATGCAGATCGTCTTTGCAGTGCTTCCGTAGCGCTTGGACAGTCGCTTCCATCTCACTCTTCTGTGGCTCAGCGACTCGCTTCCAGAGCTTTCGCTGAGAAAGAAGGGAGGCAAGTTCTTGGATCTCGCGCGGGATGGATGTAGAAAACTCTGCAAAGCGTTCTCCGTTCAGAATTGAAAGGAATCTCTCATCGCTGAGAACCACATACCTCTCAACGAGTTCCTCAAGATTCTCAGTAGTGATCAACGAGAGGTTTTGCTCAGCCCCCATAGCAGCGATTTTCTCAAGCATCACTTGGGTCGCGCGGTTTGTCTTATGATAGTAGACCTGCACGAACAGCTCAAAGCGAGCTTGAATGAAGTTCTCAACGGCTCGAATCCCACTCACCTTGATTCCTAGCCGGAAGCGATCGTTCTCTCGGAAAACCAAAAACGATTTAAGAACCCGTTCTTTGTCGTACAAGCCGTAGCTGACCCCCACCGAGCGGCTGTCTCTCTCCATATAGTCCATGCGATCAGCATCAATTGGGGCCGATGCTACCATGTCATGAAGTAGGGCCAGGTAGGGCTCTAATTCATGCCCCTTCAAGCAGGAGGAAAATGGATCTCCGAGAATGATCGCGGTGATTAGGCTCGGTAATTCAGTAGCATTGAATTTCTTCCCCAAGTTTTCGGCGCGGCACGCTTTCCAAACCTGTGCAAAAAACAGGCAAGACATGTGCTCATGCTTAACCCCTTTGCCTTCACGGCTCTCGAGCGCTTGGGTAAGCGCATCGGGTAACTGAAGGTCTGGGTTTGCGCGGATCAGTCGTGCAATAACTTCAGCGCGAGGAGCAAATGCATCGAAGTGATGGGAAAAAGGTCCGTGCCCAAGATCGTGTACAAGCGCTGCAATTCGGACCAGCGTCAGAAGGTCAGAAAGGATATCCGGGTGAATCTTGTGAAAAGCAATCGCTTCCCCTGAAGCTGCGTCCTCCACATTCTTCAGCGCAGATTTCGTCATCGAAGTGTGCGAATTCTGGATCAGTGCCCAGA
This sequence comes from uncultured Verrucomicrobiales bacterium, assembly GCA_966251085.1. Classification (GTDB taxonomy): domain Bacteria; phylum Verrucomicrobiota; class Verrucomicrobiia; order Chthoniobacterales; family Chthoniobacteraceae; genus CBINJX01. The sequence goes on along the minus strand of CBINJX010000142.1, from coordinate 2,821 downwards.
AGAGAGATGTGGCAACGTGAAGTACGCCAAGGCTGTGCTCAAAACGCGTATGTGAGGCGGACGGGAATACGTAGTAGAGGAGACCGTTCTGCCGGATGTGGTGAAGACGCCGGAAGAGCGGGTGATCAATGATTGCGATCTCCTCGTCAGACACGTTGATCGTACCGTGGAGGGGATCTCTGATCGAGCGTTTGAACCTGAGAGAGTCGAGCGAGAAAATCACGGGGATGGCAAAACCGATGCGGGAACTATCGGAAAGCCATCAAGCCGTCCAGAATCCAAATCAGTTTCGCCGTAGCATCGAAGTGGTACGCACCACCTGATCAATAGTACTGCTTGATATACGCGTACGCCTTCTCAAACAGCTCGTTGTCCTTGAGCTTGTACTTGAGCCAGAGCACGTCGCGGAGGCTCTTCTGGACGAGGCGTTCGCCCTGGGTGGTGCGTTGCCATTCGGGGAAGCGGACCTTTTTTACGATGTCGTCGATGTCCGCGACGATGCGTTCGACGATGATTTTGGTGTTGGCGCTCTTCGCTTCGTTGAAGAGTTCGGTGAGCGCTTCCTTGGCCCGGTCGCGTTCGACTGCCGGGTCGGTTTGCTTTTCCGCTTCGACGACTTCCTTGGCGAGTTCGAGGACTTGTTTCAGGAACTCCAGGCTCGTGAGGAATCCCTGCTCGTGCTTCTCCTTGATCTTCTCCAATCGCTCTCCGAGTGCGACGAATTTGGGATCGCCTGCGTGTTTCTTGAGGCGGGCAATGAGTTTGATTTCGATTTCCCGGCCTTTCTTGTCGGGTTCCTTGTCGTTGAGGAGGCCCTCCAGCACTTCGGCGTCGAGCACGAGTGTCTCGATGTCGTCGCGCACGGTTTCGACATGCACGTTCTGGTTGATCAGATCGATCGTCTTCGCGCCGAGTGCGTGCCATAGCAGCTTTCCGTTGCCGCTCGGCGGTTTCACCGATTCGTATACTTGGGTCAGCCACTTGTAATCGGTCTCGTAAGGGCTGAGGCAGGGATCGGGGGAGAGGGCTTCCCAGATTTTTCCGAGGACCGAATACTCGGCGGCGAACTTGTCCCGGGTGGCGTTATCCGGGAGACGCTGTTGCGCGGCCATGAGCCCCTCGTAGCCGCCGACGGTGCGGTCCACTCCCACAAAGAAGGTGAGACATTTCTGGACCTGCATCGGCAGCTTCTGGCGCAGCTCGTCGATGTTCGTCACGACCTGCTGCACCGCTTTTTCATCGAAACTCAGTGCCTTTGCCACGTCGTCGAAGATGCCGATGTAATCGACAATCAGCCCGTGTGTTTTCGTCTGCCCGTAAGTGCGGTTGGTGCGGCAGATCGCCTGAAGGAGGTTGTGATCCTTCATCGGCTTGTCCAGGTACATCACCTGCAGGATCGGGGCGTCGAAGCCGGTGAGGAGCATGGAGGTGACGATGACAAACTTGAGCGGGTCGGCAGGATCGCGGAAGCGGTCGAGCAGCTTTTCTTCCGCGTCCCGGTCGCGGATATGCGGTTTCCATTCCTGCGGATCGTGCTGCGCCGCGCTCATCACGATCACGCTCGACTCGGGGCCGAGCAGTTCATCCATGACGGCTTTGTAGAGCACGCAGCATTCACGGTCGAAAACCACCACCTGCGCCTTGAACCCGTTCGGCTCCACCTTCGCCTCGAAATGCGCGACGATGTTGTTCGCCACGGCGCGGATGCGCTCGGGATTCTTCACCAGCACCGCCATCTTGGCGGCGCGTTTGGCGAGGTCGTCACGGTCCTGCTCGCTGAGGTCGCCGGTGATCTGTTTGTAGGCTTCGTCGATCGCAGTCTTGTCGATCTTGAGCTTCACCTCGGGCGCTTCGAAGTGGAGCGGGAGCGTCGCTTTGTCCCGGATGGAATCCTGGAACGAATAGCGACTCATGTACCCCTTCGTGTCCTCCTCCGCGCCAAAGGCCCAGAAGGTGTTTTTGTCGGAGCGATTGATCGGCGTGTCGGTGAGACCGAAGAGGAATGCATTTGGCAGCGCCTCACGCATCTTGCGGCCGGGTTGCGCGGCGATCTCGGGGTTGAGGCGAATCAATGCTTCGCGCACCCATGGCTCCACCATCACATCGGCGCTCTTGCGGGGAAGATCGGGGCCGGGAACGTAGCCCCAGTGTAGCGGGTGAAACTTGCCGCCCAGGGATCTGTGACTGCCAGCGGAATCCTCGCGCATGATCACCGACTCCGAGCCACCACGCGCGGCAACGGTGTCGAGGATCATCCGCTCGACGGTGTTGGATTCGTTGAAGCTCATCGTGATTCCTCGTTGTCGATGCTTTCGAGCAGCGCCGCGATTTTGTCCGGCGAAGGCAATTGCCCGGCCAAATTCTTCGGTAGGGTTTTCCGGATCTGATACGTCGAAACCCCGATCGGTTTGCTCGCGTCGTGCAGCGCATATTCCACGATGGTGCGCTTCTTTTCCTTGCACAGGATGATGCCGATGGAGGGGTTTTCATCCTCCTGCCGCACCTGCCGGTCCAGCGCCGTGAGATAAAACTGCATCTTGCCCACAAACTCCGGCTCGAAGCTGCCGATCTTCAGCTCGACCGCCACCAGGCAACGGAGTCGCCGGTGAAACAGCAGCAGATCGATGAAATACTCGTTCCCCTCCACCTCCAGCCGATATTGGCTGCCCATGAAGGCGAACATCCCGCCCATCTCGCGAAGAAAGTTTTCGATCCTGGCAATCAGCGCTCGCTCCAGTTCCCGTTCGCTGTGCTCCTCCCCCAGTTCCAGAAAATCGAAGGTGTATTCATCCTTCACCGCCAGCTTTGCCTGTGCCTGTAA